>CABSAB010000225.1 GCA_902475515.1 uncultured Eubacteriales bacterium
CACCCGGCCCACCTCACGCAGGGCCGCGCAGGCGTTGCAGAGGGAGCCGGCGGTGTCGATCATGTCGTCAAAGAGGATGCAGTCCTTGTCCTTTACGTCGCCGATGATGTTCATGACCTCGCAGGAGTTGGCCTTCTGGCGGCGCTTGTCCACAATGGCAAGGCTCATGCCCACCTTCTGGGCAAAGGTCCGGGCCCGGGCCACGGAGCCCACGTCCGGAGAGACCACCACCATGTTCTCCCGCTGTTCCTCGGTGAACTTGTCGAGATAGTATTTCACGAACACGGGGTTGCCCAGGAGGTTGTCCACGGGGATGTCAAAGAAGCCCTGGATCTGAGAGGCATGGAGGTCCATGGTCAGCACCCGGTCCGCACCGGCGGCGGTGATGAGGTTGGCCACCAGCTTGGCGGAGATGGGATCGCGGGCCTTGGCCTTGCGGTCCTGGCGGGCATAGCCGTAGTAGGGCATCACCGCGGTGATCCGGGAGGCGGAAGCACGGCGCAGGGCGTCGATGAGGATCAGCAGCTCCATGAGGCTGTCGTTGACGGGCTTGCAGGTGGACTGGATGATGAACACGTCGCAGCCGCGGACGGTCTCATTAATGGAAACGGAGACCTCGCCGTCCGCAAAGGTTTTGACCTCGCTGTCCCCCATGGGGATGCCTAAGGTCTTGCAGATCGCTTCGGCCAGGGGACGGTTGGAGTTTGCGGAGAAGATCTTGATTTCCTTACCGTGAGAAAACATATTGGTGTACCTCTCTTTTTCATATTTTCGTGGGGCATCCCCCAAAATTTACTTGAGCATTCCTTTTTTTCTGCGGTCCTCGGCCCAGCCGGGCTTGTTCTCCTGGCGGGCCCGGGCGATGGCCAAGCTGTCTTCTGGCACATCGTCGGTAATGGTGGAGCCAGCGGCCACATAGCTGCCCTTTCCAATGGTCACCGGGGCGATCATGTTGGTGTTGCAGCCGATGAAGCTGTCGTCTCCAACAGTGCAGCGGTATTTGTTTTTGCCGTCGTAGTTGACGGTAACGGTGCCGCAGCCCAGGTTGATGCGTTTTCCCAGGTCCGTGTCGCCCACATAGGTGAGATGGGAGATTTTTGTGCCGTCGCCGATGGTGGAGTTTTTCAGCTCCACAAAGTCTCCCACCTTGATATCATCCCCCACGGTGCAGTGGGGCCGGACATAGGCGAAGGGACCCACGTTGGTGTTCTTTCCGACGGTGGAATCATAGATCTGGGAGGCGTTCACGGTGGAACCTTCGCCCACCACGGCGTCCTCCAGCAGGGAGTTCGGACCAATGACCGCCCCGGAGGCGATCTTGGTATGGCCCTTTAAGATGGTGCCGGGCATCAGAGTCGCCCCGGGCGCCACCTCTGCAAAGGGACCTACATAGCAGTTGTCGAAATCCCAGATCTCCACGCCGTCGGCATAGAGGTAGAAGTTTCGAAGCCGCTTGAAAATTGCTTGAAAATCTGCCATAGCGCCGGGGCCGTCGATGGCCATAGCGCCGTCTGCGGTGGAAAGCTCGTGGCCCAGCACCGAGGCAAAACGGACAAGGTCAAAATTAGCCGCGTCCAGCACCGAGACAATGGATTCGGCAGAAACCAGATAGCAAGCGGAGCCTTCGTCGATCTCCTGGCCGTTTTCCGCCTCTTCGGCCACGGCATCGACACTGCCTAAGGCCCGTCCGCCCAGCAGCGCCGGGGCAGTGACCACCAGAAGCTGATCCTCCGCCTCCTGCAGGAAGGGCCGCAGAACGTCGGCGGAAGGTTCCGCGCCGGTCACACAGACGGCATCCTCTGGGAAGCAAGCCATAGCCGCCTCCCGAAATTCCTTGCCGCAGGAGAGCAGAAAGCGCTCGTAACCGCTGTCCCGCATGAGCCGCACCATCCAGGCAAGGAGGGGGCTTCCCGAGAGGGGCAGCAGCATCAGGGGCAGTTTAAGCCCGGTGGCGTCACGGTCATCGGGCAGAAGAATAATTGCGGATCGTTTGGTCAAAACAAACTCACGCTCCAAAATCAAAAATATTTCAATTGTACGTAAACATTATAACAAGATTCCTGCCGAATGTACAGAGAGGACCGCAAAAATTTCCGTAGGTTTTCCAGCGGAAAATTGTCGAAAAGGACAAAAACCGACGCACTGTATGCGCACAGTGCGTCGGTGGCGTTCAAATGTTTTTGAAATTCTCTTTCACCTTTTCGAAGAAGCTTTTGCGCTTGGGGGTGGATTCCTCCCCGGTGGCCTCGCCAAACTGCTTGAGCAGGTCCTTTTGTTCGCGGGTCAGATCCTTGGGGGTCTCCACCACCACGGTGACATACTGGTCGCCCCGGCGGTTTTTGTAGCCCACCACGGGGATGCCTTTGTCCCGGAGCCGGAACGTGGTGCCGGTCTGGGTGCCCTCTGGGATATTGTAGCGGACCTTGCCGTCCAGGGTGGGCACCTCCAGGTCGCAGCCCAGCGCCGCCTGGGTAAAGGTGATGGGCATCTCGCAGATCACGTCGCTGCCCTCGCGCTCAAACAGCGGGTGGCTCAGCACATTCACTTCCACCAGCAGGTCGCCCTTGGGTCCTCCGCCGGACCCCACAGAGCCCTCGCCCGCCACCCGGACGGCCTGGCCGTTATCCACACCGGCGGGCACCTTGACGGTGATCTTCTTGTTTTTCCGGACCTTGGCCTTGCCCCGGCAGGTGGGGCAGGGATTCTTAACGGTCTTGCCGGTACCGCCGCATTTGGGGCAGGTGGTCTGCTGCTGCATGGCGCCAAAGGGGGTCTGCCGCACGGTGCGGGTGACGCCGGAGCCGCCGCAGTTCGAGCAGGTCTCAGGGGCGCTGCCGTCGGCGGAGCCGGTGCCGTTACACTTGGAGCACTCCTCCACCCGGGAGGCGGAGACCTCCTTTTCGCAGCCAAAGGCCGCTTCCTCGAAAGTCAGTGTCACAGCGGCCCGGACATTTTCGCCCTTCCGGGGGCCGTTCCGCCGGGCGGAACTGCCGCCGCCACCGCCGAAGAAATCGCTGAAAATACTGCCCAGATCCACATCGAAGCCGCCAAAACCGCCGCCGAAGCCGCCAAATCCGCCGTCTGCGGCGAAATTGGGATCGACCCCGGCAAAGCCATACTGATCGTACCGGGCGCGCTTATCGGCGTCGGACAGGACCTCGTAGGCCTCGCCGATCTCTTTAAAGCGGGCCTCGGCCGCCTTGTCGCCGGGATGTAAGTCGGGGTGGTTCTGCTTGGCGGCCTTCCGGTAGGCCTTTTTTATCTCATCGTCCGTGGCGGTTTTGGATACCCCCAGGACCTCATAATAATCTCTTTTTTCCGTATCAGCCATATGTTCTCACCTCACAGGAAGGATTTGCGGAATGTGCAGGGAGAATGGAGCGTGAAGGCTACGCTCCACGCTCCACCCAGGCAGGAATTATTCCTGATCGTCATCCACAACCTCGTAGTCCGCGTCCACCACACCGTCATCATTGGGAGCGGCGCCGGCAGCACCGGCGTCAGCACCGGCCTCGGCGGCCTGCTGCTGATAGAGCTTCTCGGAGATGGTGTAGAACGCCTTCTGGACCTCCTCGGTGGCATTCTTGATGGCCTCCACGTCGGTGCCCTTCAGGGCCTCGCGGAGCTTCTCCACAGCCTCCTGCACGGGGGCCTTCTCGGAATCGGTGACCTTGTCGCCCAGCTCCTCCAGGGTCTTCTCGGCCTGGTAGATCATCTGATCGGCGGCATTCCGGGCGTCCACCTCGTCCTTGCGGGCCTTATCCTCGGCGGCATACTGCTCGGCTTCCTTCACAGCCTTGTCAATGTCCTCCTTGGAGAGGTTACTGGAGGAGGTGATGGTGATGTGCTGCTCCTTGCCGGTGCCCTTGTCGGTGGCGGAGACGTTTACGATGCCGTTGGCGTCGATGTCAAAGGTGACCTCGATCTGGGGAACACCCCGGCGGGCGGGGGCGATGCCGTCCAGGTTGAAGCGGCC
>CABSAB010000226.1 GCA_902475515.1 uncultured Eubacteriales bacterium
ACCTCCTTTACGGCAGCCGCCCGAATCCATAGAAATGGGCCTGCCAGTAGCTTGATGTAATGTCCGCGTATTGAATGGGATCTCCGCAGTGGATCATCATGCCGCCGCCCACATAGATGCCCACATGGGACGTATAGGGTGTGTTGTAGGTATGGTGAAAGAAAATCAGATCCCCCGGCTTGGCGTTGGCGGCAGATACCGGAGTGCAGACATTGAAATACAATCCATCTGTGTCCAGCCTCCCCACATTCCAACCACAGCCGCAGTTGTTGATGACCCAGCTCACAAAGCCGGAGCAGTCAAAGGATGTGGCCGGGCTGGAACCGCCCCACACATAGGGATAGCCCAGATACTTTTCCGCCTCGTGGATCATGGTGGCAAACTGTTCGTCCTCCAATGCGTCTGGTGGAATGGTGTAACCGCCATTTCCGCCGCCGTATCGGTTTACATAGACCGAATCCGGGAACAGGTCAGGCCGGTTCCCCAAGGCAGATAAATAGAGAGCATAGCGGCGCATTTGCTCTTGGCTCAAAACATAGATAGGCACATGGGAAAGGTTTTTATTTTCCAGGGTGACCGTACAGATTTTGTAATCATATGGCACCTCTGTCTCGGTTTCCTCGCCGTCCTCGTCTGTTTCGGTTTCTGTTCGGTATCTGGTTTCTGTCACTATGGACTCTGTAAGGATATACTGCTGGGAAAAGAGGTTTTGCAAATCCCCCTGTACGTCGGCCAGTGTCCAGCCCTCCGGGTGGAGGGCAGACAGAATAGACAGGAGTACATAGGGATCATGCTCGATCTCGTCCAGCTCATAGTGGTATTCGTCATAGCTGTGGGCGGCCTCGTAGCCGTCCAGCCGGGCTTGCAGGTCAGCCTCCATTCCCGCATAGGCCGCCTCAGCGCCCAGCAGATCGGCGTCTGACGCCGGGAAAGTGGACGCCGACACAGCCCCGGCCATGCTGTTTCCAATGATGGCAGCGGAGGACACACAGGACTGGATCAGCACAAGGATCAGCAGACACGCCACCACCATAAAAGCACCCAAAGGATGCCGCCGTACAAAGCCCAGGGCTTTCCGGCCTATCTTTTCCGTTGTGACTGCCGTTTTCTCTGCCGCTTTTACACCCTGCCGGTTGAGTTCCCGCACCCGCCTCGCAAACTGCTTTTGCTGCTGACGTTTCCGCCATATTCGGGCCAAGGCGTGTTTGCTCAGCTCCGGGTTCTCGGCAGCGGCTTTCTGGAATTGGAATTTTGCCGCCGCCCTGGTATAGCGGCGTTCCGCCTTCCGCACCTTTCTGGCTGGGCGGGTGCGAATCCGGTTCTTTGTAAAACGAACAGATTTTCGCCCGGCGGCCTCCGCCACAAGCTCCGCGCGGTGGGCACCCTCAATGCCCACGTTTTCATCTTCTGCCTCATAAACCTTGCCATGAACAAAGTTGTATGCTCGCTGTTTCACAAAGGCCGCGCTCTGATACGCAGGCCCCGGCGCTTTCCGTGGCTTTTGATGATCCAGCTTTTCGCGGGCATGGCCGCGCTGGTTGTCCCGCTGCTCCATCTGCTGGAGGGCCTTGCGGAGCTTTTGCGGTTCCGGTTTTTCTACCGGCCCATTGGCGCCGTGCCCGCTGTCCCGGTGGAGCCGATCTGCTGGCTGGGCCTGCTTGCTCTCCTGCCGGAACTTGCTGTCCGGGGCTGTATGTCCCGCGGATTCCCGTTTGCTCCACCTCCGGTATTTGTCCTTTGGGACACTTTGTCCCGAAGTGTCCGGCTGGGACGGCTCTATGCGGTCAGCATCCTCCGGTTCCGCGTTCTCCGGCTGGCAAAGATTTTCCGCCACCGGGTCATGGACTTCCTGGGAATCCTGTTCCGGCTCCTTTTGCATACGGGCCGCTGTCTTTTTCCATGGGTTGGAGCGGCGTTTTTTCTTGGGTTCCGCCGTCTGTTTCTCAAAGCGCAGCGTTGGAGCCGAAGATTCCTGCCGGGGGCTTTTGCCCTTATGCTCCGGCGTCATGCTTCATGTCCTCCGGGCGTGTGGTGAGCAGGTCATAAATCTCGCCCTTTGGGAATCGGTCTGTAAAGGGGATCATGACGCCGCCATAGGATAGCAGGCCCTCACCGCTGTTACTCTGGGTGATATAGGAAAGCTGGTGTTCACTGATATTCAGCTTTTTCGCAAGGATCGCCCGGTCACTCTGGGCCTGGGACAGCAGGAGCAGGAAATCCGTGTTGTCCAGAATGTCCTCCACCTCGGAGCTGGCGAGGAAACTTTTAACGTTCTGGGTCAGCGCAGAGGGGACGCACCCTTTCTTGCGGAGCATCCGCCATATGGACACAAAGTAGCTGGCGGTCAGAGCGTCCTTCAGCAAAATGTGGAACTCATCAAAATAGCACCATGTGGCGATCCCATTTGCGAAATTGGTGTTGACCGCCCCGGAGACAAACTCATTGGTGATGTGCATGGCGATCTTTCGCAAATTTTCTCCCATGCCTTTGAGTACGAAACACACCACACGGGAATTGAGGTTGACATTGGTTTGGTGGTTAAAGAGGTTCAAGGAGCCTGTACAATAGAGTTCCAGCGCCGTTGCCACCCGCAGGGCCTCCGGCTCCGGCTGCCTGCGCAGTTCCTCATATAAGTCCTGGAGCAAGGGCATTGTTCCAGAGCCGAGCCCCAGCGCCAGTTCCCGGTATACCTGCCGTACACAGCGGTCAATAACGGTTTTTTCAATGGGCTGCAAGCCGTCCTTGCCGCCCACCACCAGTTCACAGAGGGAAAGCAAAAAATCCGCTTTCATGGAAAGCGGGCTGTCCTCGTCCCCAAGCCCCATTTGAATGTCCATGGGGTTGATGAAATGGGGGCTGTCCGGGGAAATCTCAATGACCTGTCCGCCCAGCCGTTTCACCAGCGGGGCATATTCTCCCATGGGGTCTACTACGATCATCCGGTCTTTTGTGGCAAGGAATACATGGATCAGTTCCCGCTTGGCGGCAAAGCTCTTGCCGGAGCCCGTGGAACCCAGGTAAAGCCCGTTGGCCGATTTCAGCTTTTTCCGGTCCGCCATAATGACGTTGTGGGAAAGGGCGTTCATGCCGTAGTAGAGCGACTGGCCGCCCATGCGCAGCTCCCGCGTGATAAAGGGAATGAAAATGGCCGCGCTGCTTGTGGTCATGCCCCGCTGGATCGGCACTTGGTTATGGCCCAGCACCAGAGCAGACGCAAAGCCCTGCTCCTGCTGCCAGTTCAGCCGCCGCAGGGCACAGTTGTATTTCTGGGCGATTCCCGCCACGGTGAATATATCGTTTTCCAGCCGCTGCCGGTTGGGGGCCAGATTCACCACCGTAAAGGTCAGCAGGATCATCCGCTCATTCCGGGATTGCAGATCGGTGAGCAGGTCTGCCGCATCCTTGGAAAAGGTCACAAGATCGGGCGGTAAAATGTCCGGGTCATATCCGGCCCGCATGGCTTTCTTCTGTTCCTCCACTTTCATGCGGTCAATGTCGCTGACCTTGCCCTTGATCATCTTGATGGCCTTGGTTTGGTCTACCGTCTGCATATGCAGGGTAACGGTGAGCTCGGCATCCAGTTCCAGTATTTCACGCAGGAGTTGGTCAGACAGCTCGGAGGCCATGATCTGCAAATAGGATGCAGCCCCCCAATACCGCCCCATACGGAATGTGCGGTGCTGGGAGAAATCAAAACCCTCAAAGGGCGTGATGGCCTCTTTGGTGCCAAGGCCGGTCTTTACCGTCTCCTGCCAGGAAAAGCGGAACGGCTCCCGCTGGGGGCCGGGGTGGGTCTGGCCGTAGAGTACCTCCAGCCGTTCCCGGCCATCCAAGGGCTGGGCCTGTACCCCCAAGCGTTTGAAATTGCCCAAAACGTCCGCCTCCACACGTCCCAGCCGTGGCCGGGCGTCTGTCAGATCATTCGCCGGGACAGTGAACGTAATGTACTTGGTTCGGCAGAT
>CABSAB010000227.1 GCA_902475515.1 uncultured Eubacteriales bacterium
GAAATCGCTGTGCGGTGGATGGTCAGCGCCCGGGAGCGGCTGCGGAGCCTGGAACAGAAGACCCGTTCCACCCAGGAGAAGATGGAGGAGATCCGCCTGGTGAACCGGGCCAAGTGGCTTCTGATCAGCGAGCTGAAGATGGATGAGCCCCAGGCCCACCGCTATATCGAAAAGCAGGCCATGGACCAGTGTATCACCAAGCGGCAGATGGCGGAGGATATCATCCGGACCTATTCCTAGCAAGAGATTTACAATATGTGTTTGACTGGACCGTTCCCACGAATGTGTTTCCCCACAGGGAGACGATACCGGGGAACGGTTTTCGTTGCTTTTCACCATATATCCGAGTATAATAGTCAAAAATGAAAGGAGGGAGGCCCGTGGAGCCCAGACTGACCGGGATACATGAAAATGAGGCCCTATTATATCTGGGATACCGGGGCGGTAAACTCCCTCCGGATATCCATGAGACCATCGCCCGGTGCGAGCAGGAGCTGCTGCAAACGGCCCGGCCCAGGATCGTCTGGTGGCAATTTGACCTGCTTCCGGATGGGCGCTTTTCCGGTACAGACTTTTCCCCCCAGGGGGCCGACATCCGGAATATGCTTCAGGATTGCCGGCAGGCAGTGCTGTTCGCAGCGACCCTGGGCACGGAGGTGGAGCAGCTTCTCCGCCGGACCCAGGTGCGGGATATGGCAAAGGCGGTGGTGCTGGACTGCTGTGCCAGCAGCGCCATTGAAAATGTCTGCGACAATTTTTGTGAAGACCTTCAAACGGAGCTGGCACCGAAGTATTTGACGGACCGCTTCAGCCCCGGCTATGGGGATTTTCCCTTTTCCCAGCAGCCGGCGGTCTGCGGGCTTTTAGACATCCAGCGTCGCATCGGCGTGACGTTGTCGCCGGGAGGGCTGATGATCCCCCAGAAATCTGTCACTGCGCTGATCGGCATTGCGGACAAGCCCCAGAAAAAGCGGTTCCGGGGCTGTGCGTATTGCAGTCAGTTCGGGACCTGCACCTATCGAAAGGAGAATCGGACCTGTGGACAAGGCTGAATTTGTGTTTTTAGACGGCGGTATGGGCACCATGCTCCAGGCAGCGGGGCTCCCGGTGGGGCAGCTGCCGGAGGTGTGGAACCTGACCAACCCCGAGGCGGTCGCAAAGATCCAGCGGCAGTATGTGGAGGCAGGTGCCCAGGTGCTCTATGCCAATACCTTCGGCGCCAACCGCCATAAAGTCTCGGATAGCGGCTACAGCCCGAAAGAGCTCATTGCCGGGGGCATTCATGCCGCCCGGATGGCGGCGGATGGCCGGGACGTGAAGGTAGCGCTGGATATTGGCCCCATTGGCCAGCTGCTGGAGCCCTTGGGGACGCTTTCCTTTGATGAAGCCTACGACATCTTTCGGGAGATGGTGGTGGCCGGGGAGGAGGCCGGGGCGGACCTGGTGATCTTGGAGACCATGAGCGATCTTTTAGAGGTCAAGGCAGCGGTGCTGGCGGCAAAAGAGAACACTGGGCTTCCGGTCTGGGTGACCATGACCTTTGAGCAGACCCAGCGGACCTTTGTGGGCGTCACAGTGCCTGCCATGGCTTTGACCCTAACGGGCCTTGGGGTGGATGCTCTGGGCTTCAACTGTTCTTTGGGGCCCAAGGAGCTGATTCCCATGGTGCGGGAACTGCGCCGGTGGACGGACCTTCCTTTGATCCTCAAGCCCAATGCGGGGCTTCCGGACCCGGAGACCGGGGCCTACACCATCACCCCGGAGGAGTTTGCCACAGAGCTGATCCCGGCGACGGAGCTTGGAGTCACCATTTTCGGCGGCTGCTGCGGCACCACCCCAGCGTTTATCCGGGCACTGCGGGAGGCATTTTCTGAAAAGAGGCCCGGTACCAGACCACCGACGGACCGGCGGGGGATCTGCTCGGCCACGAATGCCGTCACCCTGGACGGGGTGCGGGTCATCGGTGAGCGGATCAATCCCACGGGGAAGAAGCGCTTTCAGCAGGCGCTCCGGGAGGGCGATATGGGCTATATCCTGGAGCGGGCCATGGAGCAGCAGGATGCGGGAGCGGACCTGCTGGATGTGAACGTGGGCCTGCCCGGCCTGGATGAACCGGCCATGATGACCCGGGTGGTGAAGGAGCTCCAGGCAGTGGTGGACCTGCCCCTCCAGATCGACTCCTCGGACCCGGCGGCCATTGAGGCAGGGCTCCGGGCGGTCAGCGGAAAAGCTGTCGTCAACTCGGCCGCAGCGTCTCCACCGCCTGCTCAGAAGATTTTGCCCCTTTGTAAAAAGTATGGCGCGGCCGTGGTGGGCCTGGCCATGGATCGTAACGGCATCCCCCAGACCGCCGAGGCCCGCATCGAAATCGCTGAGCGGATTTTGAATGCGGCGCTGGAATTCGGCATCCCCCGGGAGGATGTGTTTATCGACTGCCTGACGCTGACAGTCTCCGCCCAGCAGGAGCAGGCGGTGGAGACGCTGCGGGCGGTCCGGTATGTGACGGAGAAGCTGGGTTTGCACACTGTCCTGGGGGTCAGCAACATCTCCTTCGGCCTTCCGGCACGGGAGCAGATCACGGTGAATTTCCTGACCCAGGCCATGTACGCAGGCCTGGACCTGCCCATCGTAAATCCCAATCAAAAGGCTGTGATGGATGCGGTGTGTGCCTTCCGGGTGCTGTCGGGCGAGGACCGTGACAGCGAGGCATATATCGCACGGTTTTCCGGTGCGGCGGAGGCGGCGGCCCCGGCTGCTGCTTCCGGCACGATGACCCTGGAGACCGCCATTGCCCGGGGGCTCAAGGAGGAGGCCGCCGCCCTGACGGAGCAGGCCCTTTTGACCATGGATGAATTGACGGTGGTGAATGAGCAGCTGATCCCGGCCCTGGATCTGGTGGGAGACCGCTACGAAAAGCAGGAGATCTTCCTGCCCCAGCTGATCAATGCCGCAAACGCCGCCTGTGCGGGCTTTGAGATCATCAAGGCCCGGATCGCACAGAAGGGCGCAGGTTCTGTCAGCAAGGGGAAGATCGTGGTGGCCACCGTGGAGGGGGATATCCACGATATTGGAAAGAACATCGTCAAGGTGGTGCTGGAGAACTACGGCTACACGGTCATTGACCTGGGGCGGGATGTTCCGGTGCAAACGGTGGTGGACGCAGTGATCCGGGAGGATGTCCATTTGGTGGGTCTTTCCGCCCTGATGACCACCACTGTGGCCAGTATGGAAAAGACCATCGCCGCCCTGCGGGAGAGCGGCCACCCCTGCAAGATCTGGGTAGGCGGTGCAGTGCTCACACCGGAGTACGCGGCGCGGATCGGTGCGGACTATTATGCCAAGGATGCCAAGCAGAGCGTGGATATTGCCCGGCAGGTGCTGGGATAGGGGGAAGCCATGGAGATTCGGACGTATTTAAAGAAACATACCCTGCTCTTTGACGGAGCCATGGGCACCTATTTTGCCGCCAGCCACCGACGGAGCGCGGGCACCTGCGAGGAGGCAAACCTGCAAGCCCCCGAGCAGATTGCGGCCATCCACCGGGAATATCTCGCGGCGGGCTGCCGTGCCATCAAAACGAACACCTTTGCGCTGAGCCCCGCCGCACTTGGAACAGACCGCTGCCGGGAACTGCTGGAAGCGGGGTTTCGTTTGGCCCGGGATGCGGCGGGGGATGCGGCCTTTGTCTTTGCGGATATGGGCCCGGTGCTCCCGATGGAGGGGGCGGATGCTGCTGCGGAATACCGCTTCCTGGCAGACTGCTTTCTGGACTTGGGCGCAACACACTTTCTGTTTGAGACCCAAAGCCGGGATACGGGCCTTCGGGAGACGGCGGCCTATATCAAGGAGCGGTGCCCGGGCGCCTTTATTCTTACCTCCTTTGCCCCGAAGCCGGACGGTTTTACGGAGGCGGGCATTCCGGTGCGGGAGCTTCTGGGAAGGGCGGAGGCGGACCCGGGT
>CABSAB010000228.1 GCA_902475515.1 uncultured Eubacteriales bacterium
TCCCTTGAAAGTATTGAGGAAGCCATTCGCCAAACTATGCCGGAAAAGCTACACAGGAAGAACATTGCGGCGGTGAGGGCCGCTGCCGAGGAAGCAGGAAAGGAGATCCACAGATGAAACCGTATTTAAGGGATCACGTGCCACAGAAGCTGTCAGAGATCCCCGACACAACCGCTTTTGAAGCTGGATATCTGGTCACAAAGAACGCCGGTTGGCGGAGCAGGCGTCCAGTCATCAACCGAGAAAGGTGTGTGGGCTGTCTGCAATGCTATTTGTACTGCCCGGATGGCGTGATATACAAAGATGGCGGAAAGGTAGCCATTGATTATGATTTTTGTAAGGGCTGCGGTATCTGCAAGAAAATCTGCAAGCCCGGTGCAATTGAAATGGAGGCGGAGAAATAATGGCAAAGAAATTTTTATCCGGCAATGAAGCATTTGCCGAGGGAATCCGCCTGGCAAAGCCTCAGGTAATTTCAGCGTATCCCATTACACCGCAGACCATCGTTGTGGAGAAGCTTTCTGAAATGGTGGAGGACGGCAGCCTGAAATCGGAATTTATCCACGTGGAATCGGAGCATTCGGCCTTGTCCTGCGCAATGGGCGCGTCGGCAGTGGGAGCAAGAGCCTTTACCGCCACCTCCTCTCAAGGTTTGCTATATATGGCGGAATGCCTGCCCTATGCGTCCGGGGGACGGTTTCCCATTGTGATGATGAATGCGAACCGCTCTACCGCGCTCCCTTGGAACATATATGGCGACCAACGGGATTCCATCTCACAGCTTGACTGTGGCTGGATCCAGGCGTATGCGGTTGACGCGCAGGAAGCGCTTGATCTTGGGCTGATGAGTTATTACATAGCGGAAAAAAAGGATGTGTCCACGCCGTTTATGGCAAATCTGGACGGCTTTGTACTGACGCATACCTACGAGGTAGTCGATGTCCCGACAGCGGAACAGGCAGACGCGTTTCTCCCCAGATTTGAGACAGAAAATAAACTTGATCTGGAGCATCCCCGTAATCTTGGATTTTCCGCAGGGCCGGCACACAATACCGCGTTCAAATACAAGGAACACATCGGACTGTTGAACGCAGCCAAAGCAATTGAAGAGGCGGAAGAGCGCTTCGCCGAGATTTTCGGAAGACGATATACAGGGCTGACCGAACGCTATTGGACGGAGGACGCCGACTATATTTTGATCACCCTAGGTAGCATCGCAGGCCTGGTCAAGGAAATTGTAGATCGGCTGAGAGAACAGGGGGAAAAGGTTGGCCTGCTCCGCATTCGCTATCTTCGCCCCTTCCCGAACCGAGAAATAGCAGCTGCTGTGCGAAATGCAAAGTCCATTGCAGTTCTGGAAAAGGACATTTCTTTTGGCAACGAAGGTACCGTATATACCAATGTCAATTCCGCGCTGCAAAAAGCGGGGCTGACGATTCCGGCATCCAACTACATCGGAGGTCTCGGTGGCCAAAACATCTCCGTCGGGGAAATCGAAGGGATATTTGCGGACTTAAAAAGCAAACGTGTGGCAGTGAAATTGATTGACGTCGGAGGTGACGAAACATGAGCATCCCTGCAAAGACAATTCACGAGGATGAATTTTTCTATGGGCACAAGGCATGCGCCGGATGTGGCGGTAGCCTTGCAGTGAGAATTGCACTGAAGGTATTAGGAGAGCGTTCGGTGGCCGTTCTTCCCGCAGGCTGTATGTCGGCGGTTGGCTTCAATTTTCCCCAGCTATGCTTCGGCAACAACGCCATCATCTCCACATTTGCCGGGACGGCATCCATGCTGACCGGGATTGAAGCGGGACTGAGGGCCCAGGGGATCACCGATTTTCATGCGGTCGGTTTTGCCGGAGACGGCGGTACAGCCGATATTGGAATACAGGCGCTTTCCGGAGCAATTGACCGCAATGACGATATATTATATATCTGCTACGACAACGAAGCCTACATGAACACTGGCATTCAGAAAAGCTCTTTGACGCCTTTCGGGGCAAGGACTACCACCACACCAGCCGGCAAACATATTCGCGGAAATCTCAGGCCAAAGAAAAATATGTTTGAAATTGTGGCCGCTCATGGCATTCCTTACGCCGCCACCGCAAGCATCGGATATTTGCCAGACTTTATACGAAAGGTTGAAAAGGCATCGAAGATCAGAGGGACAAAATACATCCACATCATCGCACCCTGCCCCACAGGCTGGGGGATTGCCACCGAGGACACTGTGGAGATTGCGAAAGAAGTGGTAGACTGTGGGCTTTGGTATCTTGCCGAATATGAAAATGGCGAGTTTACCCTGAACCATCAGCCCAAAGAGTTTGCGGATGTGAAAGCCTATTTGAAAAAGCAAAGCCGATTTCAGCACCTCACCGACGAGGATGTGGAAACGATCAGACGTTCCCGGGATGCAAAGTGGAGATCCATACAAAGAAATTTTAACATTGGTTCATTAAAAGGAGGAGATCATCATGAATAGAGATGTAAATAGCAAGTACTGGAATGAGGAGCTGGAGACGCTCCCGAGAGAGGAGCTGGAGAAGAGGCAGCTGGAGGACCTCAAGGAAATTGTACAGTTTGCCTATGACCATGCGCCGTACTACAAGCGGTCCTTTGACGAAGCCGGTGTGAAGCCGTCGGATATCAAAGCCCTTTCGGATATTCAGAAGTTTCCGTTCATCGATAAAACGACACAACGTGATACCCAGGGCGTTGGGTCCTTCCTTGGGGAACTTGCTGCGGTTCCCGAAGAGGATGTGGTGTTTATCTCCACGTCCTCCGGCTCCACAGGAGTTCCTACTATGAGTCCGTTTACCAAACAGGATTTCGATGAATTTCAAGATACTGAGAGCCGCTGGTTTTGGCAAATTGGTATGAGACCCAACGACCGCTATGTGCATGCGCTGAACTTTTCCCTGTATGTGGGAGGTCCAGACGTCATTGGCGCGCAGAACCTGGGCGCGCTCTGCATCTGGGGCGGAACCCTGCCCAGTGAAAGGCTCCTGTTCATTTTGAAAACCTATCGGCCAACCATCATCTGGACCAGTCCGTCCTACGCTTGGCAGCTCGGTGAAAAGGCCTTAAAAAGTGGAATTGATCCGAAGAAGGATTTGAATATTCAAAAGATCATCGTGGCCGGAGAGCCTGGCGGTTCCATCCAAGCAACCAGAAAAGCCATCGAAGAGCTTTGGGGCGCAGAGGTCTATGACTTTTATGGACTGTCAGATATTTTTGGAGCCTGCGCCGCCATGTGTGAGGCCAAGGACGGATTGCATATCGCTGAAAACCATATCCTTGTGGAGACCGTTGACATTCACACAGGCGAAGTTCTGAAACCCGGTGAGGTAGGAGAACTTGTCTTTACCACCTTGCGCAAGCATGCCCGTCCGCTCATCCGGTTCCGCACCGGAGACATCGGCTGGATTGACAATACGCCTTGCTCCTGCGGTAGAACCCACGGCAGGATCCATATTAACGGACGTAAGGATGACATGTTCATTGTTTCCGCCGTCAACGTATTCCCCAGCGATATCGAAGCGGTGATCAGGGAACGTTCGGGCATCACCGGAGAATATCTGACCCGCGTTTTTGAGAAAGATTTCACCTGTAAGTACACCGTAGAAGTCGAAAAGAGTGGGGATAACACCAAAACGGACGACGAGGTAGCTGCTGAGGTATCCGCAGCCCTCAAGGCCCGGATCGGTGTGAAGCCGTACCAAGTTGTCGTCCATCCAGACGGCGGGCTGAACACCCGCTCGGAACATAAGTCGAAGAGAATAATAGACGAGCGCAAGCTCCATGACAGAACATAATGGGAGGGAATACTATGCCCCAGCTTTCAAAACGAACCGATACCTTTACAGATTCGGTCATCAGAAGAATGACAAGAATCTCCCTGCAGTACGGTGCGGTCAATTTGTCACAG
>CABSAB010000229.1 GCA_902475515.1 uncultured Eubacteriales bacterium
GAAAGAGCCATCCCAGCCTCGGATCTGGAAGATGTCCACCAGGCCCTCGCAGAGCTGACAATATGTAAGCCAATCCTCAACGGTATAGCCCCCCTCCTCCTCGGCGGAGATCTGGCATTCGATCAGAAAGTCCTGACCGCAGGCTTCCTTGATACGGCGGTAAATTTCCAGCGTCAGGGTTGCCCGCTCGGCCATGGTCTTTCCGCCGTATTTGTCCGTGCGCTGATTCAAAAGCGGGCTCAGAGAGCAGGACAGGATGCTGCCCCGGTAGGCGGCATAGATGGTCACGCCGTCGAATCCCATCTTCTGGAACTCCACACTGGCATTCACAAAGTCCTGGATCATCCCCTCCAGACGCTCCGGGGAGATGGCGGGCTTATTGAACAGGTTGTTGGAATAGTCCCCGGTCATGGGAATCTCATCCCAATTGGGGGTGTCGGAGATGTTCACATCCTGGGGCTCAATGGCCATCATGGACGCGGTGGCAAGGCTTCCGTGGGCGTGGATCTTCTCCACGATCTCCATATACTGCTGCCGCACCTTGGGGTCATCCATATGGCAGGGTGCCATTCGGCTATACTTTCCTTCGCAGTCGGGAAACGCGCCCACGCCCACGCACACCAAGGCCGCACCGTTCCGGGCCAGGTGCTCATAAAAGGGCCCCGAGAGCTCCGGCTCCATGTTGTCCGAAGACACGCATTTGGAGTTCAGAAGCCGGTTTTTCAGGGTGATATTTCCGATCTTTACAGGGGAAAGCAGATGAGAATACCTGTTTTGCATATTATTTCCTCCTCCAGGGCAAAAGTCAGGGAGCGCAGAACGCGCCCCCTGGGCTTTTCCGTCTGATTTTACTCCATCGTGCTGTCGTAGGCGGCCTGCTCCAGCTCCACGCATTCGTCGATCCCCATATCCTTCAGGGAGGAGACGAACTCGTCCCACTGGGTGTCAAGGTCCGCCTCACCGATGGCAAACTGGGCGATCATCTGGTTTGCGTAGGTGATGATATCGCCGGCCTTGTAGCCCTCGGCTTCCTTCTGCTCAGTGGTCATGGTGACGTTGCTGGAGATGGCCATGGTACCATCCAGGTTGGAGGTCCATACATCCCATGCCTCGTTCACCAGGTCAGAGTTCAGATAGGCGCTGCGGTACCGGAGCATCAGGGAGCTCATGGTGCCATACGAACAGCGGCAGCGCATATAGTTGGAGGCGGACAGAGAGAATTCGTTGTTCACCACCGCGTCGGTAAACACAGGAGTGTCATTTTCGTCCAGCTCATAGTCTACACCCTCCAGGCCGAAGTTGTAAAGCAGAATTCCGTCCTCAGAGAACCAGTAGTCCAGCCACTGCATGGCAAGCTCTGGCTCCGCGCAGCCCGCGCTGATGGAAACGGCGGTGATGTCGTCGGCGGGTGCCAGAGCCATCTCCGTCAGATGCTGCATGTCGCCTTTGTTCTGTACGGGCGATGCCATGCAGGTCACAGGCACAGTGTAGTTGTCAATGCCCTCACCGGAGGTACACCAGACACCCATCTGGTCCGAGGTGATCTGTCCGGAGAGATAGCTGGAGAACGGGTCATATTCGATGGACACAAAATCCTTGTCCACCAGTCCTTCCTCGTACCAGCTGTTCAGCATCTTCAGATAATCACGGAAACCATCCTCCAGGAAGGAGCACTTCACAACGCCGTCATCCACAAAATACGGCAGACCCACCGCTGCGCCGCCGGCGCCCCCGCCATTAATGTTGTAGGCGGCCACGTTGTAGCCCTCGGTCAGCGTGGTAATGGTGCAGTTGTTGGTCATGTAGATGGGGGTCTCGCAGTCGTATTTGTCCTTGAACGCCACAAGCACGTCATGGAGCTCGTCGTAGGTCTCGGGCACGGAAAGCCCGCACTCCTCCAGCCAATCCTTGCGGACCACCAGGCCCTGGTTGTTGACAAAGCTCTCATAGGTGCCCATAAACTGAAGCACCATGCCGTCCGTCAGGAAGTATGGGGTCTGGTCGGCGTTGGAGTGGATCATGTAGTCATAGTTGGGGGCATATTCCGCAAGATCGTCGGTCAGATCCATAATGATCTCGTCGGAAAGCGCGCCGGAAAGGCCTGTGGAATAGTAAGCGCCCACATTTTTCAGCAGGTCAGGGTAATCCCCCGAGGCCAGCATCACGTTGTACTGCTCGGAGGCCGTGAAGAAGTTCACCTCTGTGGTCTCCACATGGACCCCGGTGCGCGCCTCCAGCTCCTGCATGTACTCAAAATCGTTGTAGTTGTTGATGCCCAGATTCCCCAGGTCCCCCATGAGGTTCACCGCCGTGGTGAGCATGGTGAGCTCGGCGCCGTCCTCGGAAAGGGGCAGGGTGTACTCGTTGCTGTAGTCCAGCTGGGCCTCGTCAAAGTTCGGGAAGTTCACATTGTGCTCCGCCTGCTCCACGGGCACTTCCTCCTGGGCGGAATCCAGGCCGGAACCCGGCTCGGCCGCTGTCGGTTTTGTCTCTGTCTCCGTCACCGCCGGTGCGGACTGCGCCGGCGCGGCATCGGAACCCGGTGCAGAAGCTGCATTGTCTCCGCAGCCGGAAAACAGGGATACAGTCAGTACAAGACTCAAGATCATTGCAAGTAAC
Organism: uncultured Eubacteriales bacterium; assembly: GCA_902475515.1. Taxonomy (GTDB): domain Bacteria; phylum Bacillota; class Clostridia; order Oscillospirales; family Oscillospiraceae; genus HGM13006. The sequence continues at coordinate 2,620 of CABSAB010000229.1, forward strand.
TTTTTCACGTTTGCATCTCCTTTATGTTTTTTGGGGCAATCTGCCTATCTTCAGAAACCAGTCTAACAAATGCGGCATTTCTTTGCAATAATCGATTTCTTAATCGATTATTACGTTTCCAAACCCATCTGTATAGTTGCATTTTTGCAAATATTATGTTATAATTGCAAATACAGAGGTGAATGCAATATGCTCTTTTACAGCTCTCTGCACCCCCAGTGGGACTACAGCACCCCCACCATTGAAAATCAGCTTTTGCAGATCTCGGAAGCACTGGACACCATCTCCCTGAACCACTACCGCAGCAGCCGGGACTGTTTTGATATGCTGGAACGCCAGGGCATTTTCCTGGGAAATGGCGCATTCCTGGTGGCCATGCTCCAGCCGGACCCCGCCGCCCCCCTGTGGCACTCCCCGCTGCAGTGGCCCCAACAGGTGACAGCCGCTGCCAGGCAGGCTCTTCGTGCGCCCCTCTGGTACTGCTATTCCGTGGCAGGCCGCCTGTATATCCTGCTGTGCTTTCCCCGGCTGACGGAGCAGGACCCTGCTGTTCCCGCCACCCTCCGGGAGGTATACGATACCTTTGCATCCCTGGCGGAGCGCCTCCTCCCCACCGCACCGGCCCTGCGTATGCTGGTCAGCGATTTCCAGTTCGACGCCGCGGGCATTTTCCGCTGCTTCAACGCCTTACACCACGCACTGGATTACTATGACTTCCGCTCTCAGCAGGAAACGCTCATCTATTTGGACACGGAACGCGCCCTGCACGGCGCCTACGCCGATGACCTGAATCTCTACCGCCAGCTGTCCGTCCAGATCGCCGACCTCCTGGGCCGGGACACCGAGGAACATATCTCCGATCTCATCTGCACCCAGATCATTGACCGCAGCGCTCCTACCATTGAGTCCATCCATCACCACGTCCAGCTTTTTATGCTGACGTTTACCGATTACCTGGGCTCCTCCGGCATGGTGGATTCCTCCTATATCAAGCGCCACCGCATCAACTACCGTGCCTTTGAATTTGAGACAGAGGCGGACTTCCGAAAGACCATGCAGACCCTGATATCCGAGCTGCAAAAACAGCACCATGTTCTGCGTTCTGTGGGCCGCCAGCAGCATATCCAGAGCATCCGGACCTATATCCAGCAGAACATCTCCGACCCGGGCCTGACCGTGGGCCAGCTTTCCGACCGATTCGGCATCAGCACCACCCAGCTGGGCAAGCAGTTTCGATATTACTACGGGCTCAGTCCCTACCGGTTCCTCCAGCGCACCCGCCTG
>CABSAB010000230.1 GCA_902475515.1 uncultured Eubacteriales bacterium
CTGGCGCGGCAGTGTCCGGGTGGTCCGGGACGGCATCGTGGTCTACGACGGCGCTCTGGGTTCCCTCCAGCGGTTCAAGGACTCCGTCAAGGAGGTCACCGCGGGCTTCGAGTGCGGCATGACCGTGGAAAAATACAACGATATCAAAGAGGGCGATGTCTTCGAGTGCTATATCATGGAGCAGATCAAGGACTAAGCCCCCTACCAAAGGAGCAATTTTATGAGTTCCAGTCGAATCGGGCGGATCAACGAGGAGATCGTGCGGGAGCTGAGCACGGCCATCCGCAGTCTCAAGGACCCCCGGGTCCAGGGGATGATCAGCATCACCGCCGCCGAGACCGCCCCGGACCTCCGGACAGCCAAGATCTATGTGTCCGTGTTTGATAAATCCAAGAGCGCCGAGGTGCTCAAGGGCTTAAAGTCTGCCGGGGGCTACCTCCGGCGGCACCTGGGGGCCACCTTGCAGCTGCGGCATACTCCGGAGCTGATCTTCCTGGAGGATCACGCCATCGAGCACGGCACGAGGATCTTTGACATCCTCTCCACGCTGGATATCCCCGCGGATGCGGCAGAGGAGGGAGAAACCCATGACGAATAAGGAAACGGTGGAATTTCTCCGTGCCCATGACAATTATCTCATCATCAACCACTGCCGTCCCGATGGGGACGCTGTGGGCTCTGCCGTGGCCCTGTGCCATGGACTGCGGCAGAATGGGAAGCGGGCCGTCATCTGGAAAAATCCCCAGACCACAAAGCGGTATCTCCCGTTCCTTGCGGGGCTGGAGACCGAGACTGTGCCGGAGGGGGTTACCCTGGTGTCCGTGGATATGGCCACCGAGGGGCTGCTTCCCCTGAACGGCGCGCAGTTCAAGGGAAAGATCGTTCTTTCCATTGACCATCATGTTTCAAACGAGGGCTATGCGGAGCATACCAACGTGGTCCCCCAGTGCGCTGCCTGCGGCGAGCTGTTGCTGGAGATCTTGAAGGAGCTTGGCCCCATCACCCATGAGATCGCCAACGCATTGTATCTGGCCATCTCCACGGACACCGGCTGTATGCGCTACTCCAATGTCACGGCGGAGACCCTCTATGCCGTGGCGGAGCTTAAGGCCCTGGGGGCGGATGTGTACCCCATCAACAAGGTCATGTTCAGCACCAAGACCATCGCCCGGCTCCGGCTGGAGGCGGCCCTGACGAACTCCGTGGAGTTCTATGCCGGGGGGCTGGTGGGCCTTTGCACCCTGACCAACCGTCTGCTGGATGAGCTGGGCGCCGATGCGGACGATACCGACGATATCAGCGGCTATGCCCGCAGCATCGAGGGCGTGGAGATCGCCGTCATGGTCCAGGAGCTTCGGGAGGGCGGCAGCAAGATATCTCTTCGCACCGGTGAGGACTACAACGCTTCGGAGATCTGTAAGCTCCTTGGCGGCGGCGGACATAAGGCCGCGGCGGGCGCCACGCTTTCCTGTGGCGTGGAAGAGGCAAAGGCGCAGGTCCTCCGGGCCATTGAGCAGTCGGGTGTGGCGCTTTCATGAACGGAATACTGATCGTAGACAAGCCCCGGGACTGGACGAGCCACGACGTGGTGGCCAAGCTTCGGGGGATCTACCGGGAGCGGCGGATCGGCCACTCCGGCACCCTGGACCCCATGGCAACGGGGGTCCTGGCGGTGTTTCTGGGCCGGGCCACCCGGGCGGTGGAGCTGTGCGAGAACGATGAAAAGACCTATGTGGCCGGGCTGCGCCTGGGCACGGTCACCAATACCCAGGACATCACCGGGGAGGTCTTGGAGACCCGGCCTGTGGATGTGAAGCAGCCCCAGCTGGAGGCGGTGCTTTCGCGGTTTACCGGCTCCCAGCAGCAGATCCCGCCCATGTACTCGGCGGTGAAGATCCAGGGGAAAAAGCTCTATGAGCTGGCCAGAAAGGGGCAGACCGTGGAGCGGAAGCCCCGGGATATCGTTATCCACCGGCTGAAGCTGCTGGGCCGGGAGGGGGAGGACTACATTCTGGAGGTCCGCTGTTCCAAGGGGACCTATGTGCGGACGCTGTGCCATGATATCGGTGCGGCCCTGGGCTGCGGCGGGTGTCTTTCCAGTCTCCGGCGAACGGCGGCGGGGCGGTTTTCCCTGGAGGATGCCGTCACTCTGGAGGAGATCCAGACCGCCCGGGAGCGGGGGGAGCACGAAGCCCTGCTGCGCCCGGTGGACAGCCTGTTTTCCCATCTTCCTGCCCTGACGGTCCGGGGAGAGCGGGAGCGCCGGATGCGAAACGGCGGCAGCGTCCCGGCCCAGATGCCGGATGGACTGTGCCGGGTCTACGGCGAATCGGGGGAATTTCTCCTGCTGGGCCGGGTGGCGGCAGGCACGCTGACCACAGTAAAGAGCTTTTTTGAGGTGAAGTCGGTTTGATAGAACATACAGGACGGGTCATCGCCCTGGGCTTTTTTGACGGGGTCCATCTGGGCCACGCCAGCCTGCTGGAGATGGCAAAGAAGCGGGCGGCGGAAACGGGGCTTTCCCCCGCAGCCATGAGTTTTGACCTGCACCCGGACACCCTGGTGGCTGGCGCGGATGTGAAGCTGATCAACTCCCTTTTTGACCGCCGGGAGATCCTCCGCCGGTGCTACGGCATCGACGATGTGCTGCTGGTGCATTTTGACGAGACCATGATGCACATGCCATGGGACGCGTTTGTAGAGCAGCTGTTGGTAGAGCGGTACGGCGCGAAGCACCTGGTGTGCGGCTACGACTTCCGCTTTGGCGACAAAGGGGAGGGGGATCCCGAGCGCCTCCGGGAAAAGTGCCGGGAGCTTGGGATCGGCTGCGATGTGCTGCCCCGGTTCACCCTGGACGGTATCACCGTCAGCTCCACCTATATCCGGGGGCTTCTGGAGCGGGGCGAGATGGAGGAGGCCGCGCGGTTTCTAGGCCATCCCCACTGCATCTCCGGGGAGGTGGTCCATGGCCGCCAGCTGGGCCGCACCATGGGCATCCCCACAGCCAACCTCCTGATCGGGGACCATGTGCTGGAGCCCGCCTATGGCGTCTATGCCACAAAGGTCATCCTCCCGGACGGAACGGAGAAGCCGGCCGTCACCAATGTGGGCGTCCGTCCCACGGTGGACGATTCCCGGAAGGTCACCGTGGAGCCGTGGATCCTGGATTTTGAGGGCGACCTCTACGGAAAGCACATCCGTGTGGACTTTTACCACCGCCTCCGTGGTGAGCAGAAATTCTCCGGTCTGGAGGAGCTTCGGCAGGAGATCTTCCGCAATGCGGAGGAGACCCGCCGCTTGCTTGGATAAGAAAAAATCACCGCCTCTGCAAATGCAGAGGCGGTTTTGTGTTTTGCGGGAAAGTCAGTTTACAAACAGGTCCTTGCGCCGTCCAAAGTAGATGAAGTTGCAGACCAGCATCACGAGCAGGGCAATGATGCTGGAAACAGTACTGACGGTGACCAGGTTCTGCCGGGTGATGATGATCGCCGCCACCAAATAGGCCAGCGTCATGCTGATGCCAACAGCCAGGAAAATTTGCAGCAGCATGGGGCCCGTGCGCTTGAACTTTGCCAGCTGGACGCGCACCACAATAGCAAAGACCGCCATGCCCAGGCACAGCAGGGCCATGCCCATATCCAGGACATCTATACCCGGGAAGGCCTTGTAAACAAGCTCTGCGTCCTCTCCGTAGTGTATGCCCGAAAGGTAGCACACAAAGTCCCACAGGTAGCTGAGCGCACTGAGGAACAGCTGCACATAGATGATGAATTTGAACCACCGCATGGGGTGCTCCGGAGGTTTCGGAGCTTCCGGCGGCGGACAGTAGGGGCGAAATTCCTGCTGATCCTGCGGCGGCTGCGGGGCCGCGGGGCTTTGCTCCGGCACATTCTGTTTT
>CABSAB010000231.1 GCA_902475515.1 uncultured Eubacteriales bacterium
TACCGTTACCCCGGCGGAGGTGGAGCGGGTGCTTTCGGAGAACCTCCGGGATTTCCGGCCGGAGGAAGTGGAGCAGCTGCGCTGGGAGAATGTGCTGGATTGGATATTTGTAGACGGCCAGGTGCGGTATATCCGCAGCTTTTACGAAAATCTCATTAAGATCCGGGGGGATATCGCCGCCCGGCAGTTGCATCCCAAGGCGCTGGAGCCCGGAAAGTTTACCGAGACAGAGCTTCGGGACCGGATGATCGCCGGAATGAAAGCCCATGGCGGGGTCACCAGCCGGATCACCATGAAGGCCACCATGGAGCTGCGTCTGCCGCCGGAGCAGCAGAAAAAGACGGTGCGGGTGTGGCTTCCGTACCCCCTGGAGGGCGGGCAGATCCGTTCCGTGACACTGGATTCCGTGAGCCGCCCATGGACTTCGCTGGCGCCGCCGGATGCCGCCCAGCGGACAGCCTATTTTGAAGCTCCCGCTGGGGAACTGAAGCGGACAGAGTTGATCTATACCCTGGAAAACCGCATGAATTATGTAAACTTAAATCCGGAAGAAGTATCCCCGGACCAGCCGAATTTTGATACGGGGGAGCAGCTGCCGCATATTGCGTTCACACCCTATCTCCGGGCCCTGGCGGCGGAGCTTACGGCAGGGGAGGCAAATCCGCTGAGAAAGGCCCGGCGCATCTACGATTTTCTCACCCAAAAGGTGAATTACAGCTATATGCGCGGCTATATCAGCCTGCCGGTGATCCCGGAATATTGCGCCTCCCGGCTCCGGGGGGACTGCGGCGTCCAGGCGCTGACCTTTGTGACGCTGTGCCGCATCGCGGGCATCCCCGCCAGGTGGCAGTCAGGAATCTATGCCAATGAAAACGAGGCCTGGAGCCACGATTGGGCCATGTTCTATGTAGCCCCCTACGGCTGGCTCTACGCGGACTGCTCCTACGGCGGCGCGGCCTGGCGGGACGGGGCCATGAAGCGGTGGGAGTTCTACTTTGGCAATCTGGACCCCTACCGGGTGGTGACCACCCGGGAATTCCAGGGGGATTTCTCGCCGAAGCCCAAGTTCCTCCGCAGCGATCCCTATGACAACCAGCAGGGGGAGGCGGAGTTTTTAGATGGGCCGCTGCCGCCGGACACCTGGGAAGGGAAGGCGGAGGTGCTCCGGTGCCAGGTGACGTTTTCGGAGGAAAAATGAATCACCGGGCATATAACTTGCAAAAAGGCCCTTGCATTCTTCCTGAATTGTGGTAAAATAAGAAAGATACTAAGCGAAATTTGGGGCTTCCCAAATGGAAGGAAATTCTTCTTAAATGAATTCCGTTGAAAGAAAAGCTTCATTTTTGCGGTAAGGAGAGAATCAGTATGAAGAAATTTTTGAGCCTGACACTGGCCCTGTGCCTGCTGATCGCCTGCCTGGCGGGCTGCGGCAATGACAGCAGCGCCGTGTCCGCCGCGGTCTCCGGTGCGGAAGCGTCTGCTTCCGGCGAGACGGCTTCCACGGCAAACGACTCCTATTTGAAGATCGCTGTTTCCACCCCTGATATCGTGGACCCCCAGTGCACCACGGAATACTATGTGGTGGCGCTGAACATCTTCGACCGGCTGGTGGAGGTCAAGGCCAACGGCGACGGCACCTCTGAGATCGTTCCCTCCCTGGCCAAGTCCTGGGAGATCTCTGACGACGGCCTTGTGTACACCTTCCACCTGGAGGAGGGCGTCAAATACAGCAACGGCGCCGACCTCACCGCCTCCGATGTGCTCTACACCATCCGCCGGATGCTGACCTACGACAAGGCGGTCAACACCGATGTGTATGACATCATCGAGGGCGCCGATGCCCTGGCGGCCGGCGAGACCGAGGAGCTTTCCGGCTTCGAGCAGGTCAACGACTACGAGTTTAAGATCACCCTGAGCGCCCCCTATGCGGCGTTCCTGGCGTGCCTCACCACCCCCGGCGCTTCCATCCTGGATGAGGAGACCACCGAGGCCGCCGGTGACAAGTTTGGCATTGACCCCGCCGTGACCATTGGCACCGGCCCCTTCATCTTCGAGAGCTGGGAGCTCAATGCGGAGATGGTCCTGGTGGCCAACGAGAATTGCTGGAGCGGCGCGCCCAAGTGCGCGGGCATCTCCATGAAGGATGTGCCCGATGAGTCCACCCAGCGGATGATGTTTGAAAACGGCGAGCTGGACCTGCTGGACCTGGATCTGGCCGCCTCCCAGATGGACTACTTCCTGGACGAGGCCAACGGCTACACCGATCAGATCGCCTCCGGTCCCCGGGTGGGCGTGCACTACATCTGCCTGAACGAGGACTTTGAGCCCCTGGACAATGTGATGGTGCGCAAGGCCCTCCAGCGGAGCCTGGACCGTCAGGCCATTCTGGACGCCCTGTACTCCGGTCAGGGCCAGCTGGAGCACGGCATCTTCCCCCACGGCCTTATCGGTTTCAATGCAAACCTCCCCGAGATCCCCTACGATGTGGAGGAGGCCAAGGCCCTGATGAAGGAAGCAGGCTATGAGGATGGCTTCCCCCTGGAGCTGTGCTATTCCTCCGATGTGGGCCAGTCCACCAAGGACTGCCTGGAGATCATTGCGGCCCAGTGGAAGGAGATCGGTGTGGATGTGAAGGTCACCGAGATCGACGAGGGCAGCTTCCTCGACAAGCGCGCCGCCGGCGAGATCATGTCCTATAAGAACGACTGGTCTGCGGACTTCAACGATCCTGACAACTTCATCTATTCCTTCTTTGGCACTGTGGACAATGTGACCCGCCGTGGCTTCAACTATAAGAACACCGATGCCATCGAGCGTGTGGCTGCGGCCCGTGCCATTGTGGACGAGGACGAGCGCATTGCCGAGTATCAGGCTCTGGAGGAGCTGATCATTCAGGAGGAGGCTGTCTGGGTGCCGCTGTTCTCCAGAGAGCATCTGTTCGTGGTGAATCCCAGAGTGCAGGGCTTCACCGTCTCCTGGAATGGCTGGAGCGATAACTACTACCGCAATGTCAGCGTAGGCTGATACAAAAGACCCTTGGGCCGCCTTCCATTCCGGAGGCGGCCCAAGTTTGTCCGGCACAGGAGAAAGGAGCAGCGTTATGTACGAGCTGGTTCAGGTTACGGAAACAAGCTATTATATCGAAAGCCCTGCCAAGATCGGGCTGGTGCGGGTCGGGGAGGATCGGGTGATCCTCATCGACAGCGGCAACGACAAGGACGCCGGACGCAAGGTCCGGAAGCTTTTGGATGAGCGCGGCTGGAAGCTCACCGCCATCTACAACACCCATTCCAACGCCGACCATATTGGCGGAAACAAGTATTTACAGGCCCAGACGGGCTGCAAAATTTACGCTCCCGGCCTGGAGCAGGCCTTTACCCGGCATCCCGTTCTGGAGCCGTCCTTTCTGTACGGGGGCTATCCCTGCAAGGACCTGCGGCATAAATTTCTCATGGCCCAGGAAAGCGGCGCTGAGCTGCTGACGGAGGACTGCCTGCCGGAGGGCTTTTCCGTGATCCCCCTGCCGGGACATTTTTTTGACATGGTGGGCTTCCGGACGCCGGATGATGTGGTGTATCTGGCAGACTGCCTGTCCAGCCGGGAGACCCTGGAAAAATACCGCATCGGGTTTATCTATGATGTGGAGGCATATCTTTGTACCCTGGAAATGGTCAAGACCCTGGAGGCGCGGCTGTTCATCCCGGCCCACGCCGCCCCTACGGAGGACATCGTCCCTCTGGCGGAGTATAACATGGAAGTCGTCCGGGAGATCGCGGAGCATATCACAAAGCTGCTCCGGACGCCCATGCAGTTTGAGCAGCTGCTGGAGCGGCTGTTTGCGGATTACGGCCTGACCATGAATTTTGAGCAGTATGTGCTGGTGGGGAGCTTT
>CABSAB010000232.1 GCA_902475515.1 uncultured Eubacteriales bacterium
CCGGCTACGGAGATATGGTGGTAAGCCCCATACATCATCGGCCGCATCAGGTCCGCCGCCGAAGCATCCACCCCGGCAAAATTCCGCTGGCCCCGCTTGATATGGAGCACCCGGGTCACCAGCGCACCCGCAGGCCCCAGAAGGTATCTTCCCAATTCCGTATAAACCGCAACCTGCGCAAGGGGTGAACCATCCAGTTTTTCCGAAAGCACCTGCCGTACCCGCAGCCCCAATTCTTTTATGGAAAGTTCCTGCTCGCCGGGCCTGTATGGAATTCCCAGCCCGCCGGAGATATTCAGATATCCGATCACCACGCCGGTCTGCCGATTCAGCTCCAGGGCAAGGTCCGCAAGGCAGCTGGCCAGCGCTGGATAATAATCCGCTTCCAGCGTGTTGCCACACAGGTACCCATGCAACCCCACGGAGGTGACCCCATAGTTCCGAAGCCGTTCTACCGCGGTCGGCAGGTCTCCCGGCGCAATGCCGAACTTCACACCGTCCAGCCATGTTTTACTGATTCCAACGCGAAATACACCACCCGGATTCACCCGCAGACCCACTGTTCCTTTCAGCAGACCCCGGGCACCAAATGTCTCGATCAGGTCCAGACTGTCCAGTGTCACCTGACAGCCAATTTCCCCCGCATAGGCAACATCTTCCTCCCGGGGAAAGTTCGGAAGAAACATGATCTCCTCCGGCGTAAAGCCGCAGGTCGCACAAAGCTCCAGCTCCGCCTTGGAGGAACATACAACGCCCTGGCCCTGGTCCCGCAGCAGGCGCAAAATCCCCGCAGTGGGAGTGGCCTTCACCGGGAAAAACTGCCGATGGCCGGAATTCCAGGAAAACGCCTCCCGCAGTGCCGCACAGCCCCGGGTAATTTGCTCCTCGCTGTAGAGATAAAAAGGGGTCTCCACGGTATCCGCCAAATCAGACAGGGTCTGCCCGGCTGCCAATGCCGCCACATTCTTTTCCTCCGGCGGACTCTGCCGTTTCAAGCTGGAGGTGTGCTCGACCCGGTTCTTCAACACCACCTGCCGAATATATCGCAAGGTCTCCCGCTCGCCCTTTTCCGCCAGCATAGTGAGGATCTCCACTACCTGGCGCTTAGTCTCCGGATGCATCATCCGGGAATCCCGGCTGCGATTCAGATACTCCAGCGGGTCCCGGTCCGTATAGGCTTTTCCGTGATAGACCCGGCAGGCGGCGATGCGGTCCAGGCACAGCTCCACCATATACCGGGTAGGCATGGGGTGCCCCATAAGCTGCATATCCGCGCCATAGTCGATCCAGTATTCCAGATGATGCCGGTTGCGGCCCTTGTGGTGGAGCCACGCTGTGGAATAGCCAATCTCCTCCCGTTCCCGGGCATTGGGACTGCGGGTCCCCGTATAATACTTTGCACCAATATGAAATTCCGTCCAGGCGTATTTCGACATATCGTGCATCAGCCCCTGGCGGATCAATCCCACCCGGAAGCAGTATCCCATCACCAGAAGCTTGTGGTGGGTGATGGTTTTGAAATGTCCAAGTGCGTGCATGCCCCGCCCTCCCATAAAAAATCGTAATATCAGTATACCGCCATTGGCCCGGGCTTGCAAGGGAAAAGTAAAAAACACCGTACGCCATGACAGGATCGCATACAAAAGCTTTGGTTCACAGGACAAGCAGGCGCCTCATATTCTGATATGAGGTGAAAGTATGATTACCCTGTTACTCGCGGCCAACAGCCTGATATATTCCCTGCGTCTGACCACCGCCTCGGGCTCCTTTCCCAAGCCCCTTTCCGCCAAGGAGGAACAATACTACCTGGAACGCAGCGCCCAGGGCGATCTGGAGGCGCGCAACATTCTGGTGGAACGGAATCTCCGCCTGGTAGCTCACATTCTCAAGAAGTATTATGCCTCCGCATCCGACCAGGACGACCTGATCTCCATCGGCACCATCGGCCTCATTAAAGCCATCTCCACCTTTGACGGCTCTAAGGGCGCCCGGCTCGCCACCTATGCGGGCCGGTGCATTCAAAATGAGATCCTGATGTATTTCCGTTCCCAGCGAAAATCCAGCGGCGACGTCTCTCTGTCCGAGCTCATTGAGACCGGCGGCGAAAGCGGCGGCCTGAGTATTATGGACGTTCTGAGCACCGATGAGGATATGTTCGAACTGGCCCACATCCGCAGTGAGACCCGGCGGCTTTCTACATTGATGGAGGAGGCCTTGACTCCCCGGGAGCGGCAGATCATCTCCTGGCGCTACGGTCTCTCCGGCAGCCAGCCTATGCCCCAGCGGGAGGTGGCCGCAAAGCTGAATATCTCCCGGAGCTACGTGTCCCGAATCGAAAAACGGGCGCTGGGCAAGCTCAAATCCGCCATGGAGGGTGACAACCCGGAATAATTTGTGCTATACTGTAGAAAACGATTCCGAACACAGGAGGCGGATTTATGCATACCGAAGAAAAGCTCCGGGCAAAGCTCCCCGGCAAAGATACCGGCATCACCGTCCATAACAGCTTCTGCGATATCTGCGCACCAGGCCCCCACTGCGGCATCACCTGCTATGTAAAGGACGGCGCTATCATTAAGGTAGAAGGTACCGACGATCACCCTACCAATCACGGAAAACTCTGCGCCAGAGGCCTTTCCGCCAGGGATTACATATACCGGAAGGACCGTGTAAAAACGCCGCTCCGCCGCATCGGCCCCAAGGGTTCGGGGCAGTTTGAGGAGATATCCTGGAACGACGCCATGGCGGAAATTGCCGCGCGGCTAAATGCCATAAAAGTGGAATCCGGCGCCTCCTCGGTGGCCTTTTACTCCGGTTACAACAAATGGTACCGCCCATTTCTGCAGCGACTTGCATACAGCTTCGGCTCTGTGAACTATGGCAGTGAGTCCTCCTCCTGCTTTACCTCAACCATTCTCTCCTGGAAATGCGCCACCGGGGCGGAAATGGTCCAACCCGACCTGGGACATGCGGGGGTATTTTTGGGCTGGTGCGCCAACCCGGGAATCTCCAGCTATCTGATGAACGGCGGGCTTCAGGCGAACCGGAAGCGGGGCATGAAGGTCATTATCATCGATCCGCGCATCACCCCCGCTTCGCAAAACTGCGATCTGCATCTGCGCATTCGTCCCGGCACTGACGGCGCTTTGGCCCTCTGCCTGGGACGGGAGCTGATCCACGGCGGCTGGATCGACACCGCCTATATCCATGCGCACGTTTACGGGTTTGACGCCTATCGGGATTATGTGGAGACCTTCACCCCGGAATATGCCGGGAAAATCACTGGTCTTTCTCCGGAGGATATCCGTCTGGCGGCCCGGATGGTGGGAGAAAATCTCCCATTGGCCATCAACCCGTCCAACGCATCCTTGGTCCATTTTAAAAACGGGATGCAGAACCATCGTGCCGTTATGGCCCTGTCCGCCATCACGGGCAGCTATGACCGCCCCGGCGGCATGATTCCCACACCTTTGACCTATGCCCACTCCATTGGCGGCTTTGAAACCATGGAGCCAGCGTTTTCCACAGAGCTTTACCCAAAAGATGGGCCAAAGCCCATTGGCTGTGAACGCTTCCCCCTGTGGCACAAGGTCATAGGCGAGATGCAGGCCTGCGATCTTGCACGCGCGATTTTGACGGCAGATCCCTACCCGCTGCGGGCTATATATGCCCACGGCATGAACTTCCGCATGTTCCCGGGCTCCAGCCAAATGGAGCAGGCCCTGCGCAAGCTGGAATTCTTTGTAGACGTGGATCTGTTTCTGACGGACAGTGCCAAATATGCCGACATTGTGCTTCCGGCATGCTCCTCCTGCGAGCGGGAGGAATTCAAGGTCTTTGGCGGCGGACACGCCCAGTATACAAAAAAAGTCAAGAG
>CABSAB010000233.1 GCA_902475515.1 uncultured Eubacteriales bacterium
CGGCTGTGCAGATATTCGGCTGCGGCCACTGCCGCGCCTTTCTCCGGCCGGGAACAGACGATGCGGCCCAGTTCGCAGCAGAGTTGCATCTGGGGCATCTCGGCGCTCAGCGCAATGTCCAGAGCCGCAAACATGGCGGAATAATCGATGTTTTTGCGGATGTTCATAGCTTCTCCTTTCCGGCAGAACCTGCCTTATTTTGAAACAGGCCAAAGAGAAACACAGGAGGCGCCTCCTGCGTTTCTCTTTGGCCTGTTCACACCACTTGTACCATTTGCTCCCAGAGCAGGACGAAGCGGTCGTCGATGATTTTGTTGTCGTGGTAATGTCCGAACAGCCAGTAGTGGAACTTGGCCCGTTCTTTGACTTCCTCCAGGAAGTCGGTCAGGTGGTCGTGAACATATCCACCGTTTCCCAGTATGTCCACGATGCTGTTTGGGGCGCAGTGTGTGATCACATAGTCCATCTCATAGTGAATGCTTTCCAAACTGTGCCGAGCTTCCTCATACTCGGATTTATCGGGAAGCTCTTGTTTCCACCAGGAGTGGTGGTTGACCCGGAATCGGGCGCCCATTCTGCGAAGGGCCCAGTATTGTTCTTCGAAATCGGCTGCTTTGGGGTTCAGGATACCGTCCTCGATATCATGGCTCCTGGCGCCGCCCATGGCGAAGAAGGAGTATCCTTGCAGGTCAAAGACCTGCCCGCGCATCAGGTGGATCACATGAGGCCGGATTCGCTGGATCTTTCCGCCGTTCCATTCCTCTGTCGGGTATTTTCTCAGCAGGTCGAAGTTTTCATGGTTGCCGCTGATGAACAGCGTGGTAAAGGGCAGATCCTCCAGCCAGTCCAGGTTCCGCTCCTCCTTCTTGCCCCCGTCCCATACGCCGCCAAAATCTCCGCAGATGATCATATAGTCTTCCTTGGTCATTCCGGCCTGCTCGGGGAAGTGTTCGGGTGCAAACCGCTGGAAGTTGCCATGGGTATCGCCGGTTGCATAGATCATTTCGGTTCACCTTCTTTTGACTATTATATCATATCCTGCTCTACCTGAACGCCGCCGCGGAGGAAGACCGTGATTTTCTCCGCTGAGTTGACCTTGACCGTATCCACCAGCTGCCGGATGAGAGCTTCATCCCATTCGCTGATGTGGGTGGACGCCTGAGCCATCGCGGCAGCCGCATCTTCAATGCGCCGTACAGCCTGAGCGTTGCTCTGACGCTGTTCTTCGATCAGGGCCCGCTTTTCTTTCAGTACGGCAGCCTCATTCATGACAGCTCTCAGCTGGGCGGTGCAGGCGGTGGCATCCTCCGCTCGGGCGGATTCTGCCACCAGCTCACGGGTCTGGTCGTTCAGCTCGCCCAGCCGCCTTTCAATATCGGCAAGACTCATGCTCTCTCCTGGAACCGGAGCCAGCTCCATCTCCATAGCAGAGGTGATCTGCCGGATCAGCGTACTCTTTTGGCTCATGACGGAGTTGATTGCGGCGAGGATTGCCTTCTGGAGCGGTTCCTCGTCCAGCGTTGGTGAGTTGTGGCAGTACTTGGTGCCGTAGTCCAACCGGCTGACACAGCGCCACACGATGCGCTTCCTGCCTTGCTTGGACCAGGTGCAGCGGCGGTACAGGGTGCCGCATTCGCCGCAGACAAGGCGCTCCGACAAGGCGTATTTGCTGGCATAGGATGTCATCCCGGTGGGGGCATTCTTTTTGGAAGGGCTTTTCCCGGCACTGCGCCGCGCCATCTCTGCCTGTACCGCATCGAAGGTTTTGCGCTCCACGATGCCCTCATGATGATTCTGGACCAGATACATGGGGAGCTGCCCTGTGTTGCGGATAACCTTGCGGCTGATGCAGTCGCTGATGTAGGTCTTCTGGAGGAGGACATCTCCGCAATACTTCTCATTGGTCAGGATGCTTCGGATCGCCGTGATCGTCCATTGGGAGCCGCCGGTCACATTGGGGATCTGCTCCGCTTCCAGCCTGTCTTTGATCATCCGAAGGCTGGCTCCGCTCAAATACTGGTCATAGATCGAACGAACCACTTCTGCTTGCTCCTGGATGATTTTCGGCTTGCCATCCTCGCCTTTTTCATAGGCGTACAGCCGGTTATACTGTATGATTGTCTTTCCCTCGCGCATGGCCTGCCGCTTGCCCCAGCGGACATTGGCGCTGATGCTCTCGCTTTCTGCCTGAGCGAAGGCTCCAAGCATGGTGATGAGGATCTCGCTGTCGGCTTCCAGCGTGTTGATGTTCTCCTTTTCGAAGATGACAGCAATGCCCAATTCCCGCAGGGCCCGGATGTAATTCAGGCAGTCCACCGTATTTCTGGCGAAGCGGGAGATGGATTTGGTCAGGACGATGTCGATCTTCTTCTGCTTGCACAGCCGGATCATCTTCAGGAATTCGGGCCGCTTCCGAGCCGATGTCCCTGTGATGCCCTCGTCTGCGAAGATCCCGGCCATGGTCCACTCCCGGTTGGTCATGATCTTGTCGGTGTAGTAGTTCTGCTGCGCCTCATAGCTGGTGAGCTGCTCCTCGTCATCAGAAACAGCATGAGAGAAAGCCCGCGTCATCAGTGGATACCCGGCAGTAGGCAGCCACGCGAAGCTGGCGCTGGACCGCCTGCCGGCTTGCGACCTCTGGCTTTGCCGGTATGGTGATGACTTTGGGCGGGCTTTCTCTCATGCTGTTTCACTCCTTCCCAATTACTTGACCGTTTTTTAACTGGATATTCAGGCTTCCATCGTTATGACAATGGATGGCGGATACGGAACTTTGAAGCAGTTCTGCATCCAACGCAGTCATGGGCTGACGCCCGGAAAACACTCTGCGCAGACGAACCGTTTCGTATTCGCGGGAGTCGACGGCGCTGTACTGAGCCGCAGCGATGGACAGGATCAACGCCTTTGCGGCATCCTCGTCGATTGGCTGACAT
Organism: uncultured Eubacteriales bacterium; assembly: GCA_902475515.1. GTDB lineage: Bacteria > Bacillota > Clostridia > Oscillospirales > Oscillospiraceae > HGM13006. The sequence goes on from CABSAB010000233.1 coordinate 2,934, forward strand.
TCCATCACCCTGTCCAGTTCACGCTGCAGGTTCAGTTCAGTGGATTGATCAGGCGGCGCTGTTGCCGGAAGCCGGAGCTGTTCCGGCGATACGATCAGGCTGTTGAGCAGATTCAGCACCTGCCGCTCCATGCGCGCTGTCGATGGCCGCCCGCTGAAGCGGCGGAGGAGCTTCTGCGTGTCCGTTTTGGGAGCTGCCGTCTGTTTTGCGCTTCGCTTTTCCAGTGCTTTCTCCAGGGCTTCTCGATCAATGACCGGCGGATAGCCGCGCTCTCCCGTATAGCGGCTGTCTTCCAGAATTCGAGCAATCATGTTTTTGTTCCATAGCTTTCCCTCGTCATAGGGAATTGACTGTTCTCGAAGCTCCTCTACCAAGGTGTTGTAGGTAGCACCCACAAGGTATTGTTGGAAGATGTACTCTACCAGCTTTGATTCCTGCGGATGGAGGGCAATTTCGCCCATAACCACTCTGTAGCCAAACGGCTGCTTCCGATTGCCCATCAGCGCACCGTCCTTTCTATGGTTTCGGACAGCTCCAGCCCGTTTTTCAGGCGGAAGCGGATTCGCTCATTGCTTTCCACGATGATTGTTTCAACGAGCTCACCGAACAGCTCTGCGTCAAAGCTGTCAAGGAAGTCCGGGCCATCATCCAAGATTTCCATCAGCTCTCTTGTTTGGGAGATGGTGTTGTCGCCATCGACGGCCAGAAGACGCTCCTTTTTCAGCTTTACAGCGCGGAGCTGCTCGGTCAACTCATTGCTCTGGGCTATAAAAATGTCAGGATCAATGAGGCCCTGTTGTTTCAGTGTGGCCAACATTTGATTCTGACTGGTAAGATCGGATATTTGTTTGTTAAGTTCAATGACATCCAGGCTCCAGAGCATCCGGCGGTTGCGGATGGCTTGGAGCGAGGTGGTCATTCCCATAAGGATGGGTT
>CABSAB010000234.1 GCA_902475515.1 uncultured Eubacteriales bacterium
AAAGGGCCGGTTTGGTGGTTGATTGTGTCGATTTCACAAATAGAACTTGACTGACCTGAGAAAATCTCTTATAATCACAGGCGAAACTGAAATTTGTGGATGCAAATCCGAAGAAAGGGCTCGATTTGTTATGGCGAAAGAATTCAAGCTGACCGCTGCAAGAGTCAAGGAACTGGAAGAGGAACTGAATTACCTGAAAACTACCCGGATGCAGGAGGTAGTAGAGGATATTAAAGAAGCGCGCTCCCAGGGCGACCTGTCTGAAAACAGTGAATACGACGAGGCCAGAAATGAGCAGGCAAAGCTGTTTGGCCGTATCACGGAAATTGAGGATATCCTTGCCCATGCGGTGATCATTGAAGACGAAAACGAAGCCAGTGGTCACATTGGTCTGGGCTGTACGGTGCAGATTCAGGATCTGTCTTCCGGGGAGCTTCTGGAGTTCCGAATTACAGGCTCTCAGGAGGCCAATCCTATGATGGGCAAAATGTCTGATGATTCCCCCTTTGGGCGGGCTCTTGTGGGCCATGGTCCCGGGGAAGTGGTGACTGTGGAGGCCCCTGCCGGCCGGTTTGAAGCTAAAATCCTCAGCGTGACGAGATAATACTATAGAACAGCAAGATTTGAGAGGTTATTATGGGAAAGTTTGTACCCGCATCTGAGATGTCTTTGAGCGATCAGGTCCAGATCCGCCGGGAGAAGCTGGCGCAGCTTCAGGCGGAAGGCATGGACCCCTTTGTCCAGACAAAGTTTGAGTTTGACTCTTGCAGCACAGAGATCAAGGACCATTTTGAGGCCATGGAGGGCAAAACCGTCTCCTTGGCGGGCCGTATTGTGAGCAAGCGCGGCATGGGGAAGGTCATGTTCTGTGATTTGAAGGATTATGCCGGCCGAATTCAGCTCTACGTCCGAATGGACGAAATGGAGACCCCGGAAGCTTATGACCGGTTTAAAAAAATGGATATTGGCGACATTGTGGGGGTCAAGGGGGATGTATTCCGCACCCAAAAGGGGGAGATTTCTCTCCGGGTCCACGAGGCGACCCTGCTCAGCAAGGCCCTGCTGCCCCTGCCGGAGAAGTTTCACGGCCTCACCGATCTGGAGACCCGCTACCGCCAGCGCTATGTGGACCTGATTGTCAATCCCGAAGTGCGCCGTACCTTTGAAATTCGTTCCAAATTCATTTCCTATATTCGCCGGTTCCTGGATGACCGGGGCTATATGGAAGTGGAGACCCCGGTGCTCAACACCATCTCCGGTGGCGCTACAGCCCGTCCCTTCATCACCCATCACAATACCCTGGACATCACCATGTATATGCGAATCGCCACGGAGCTGCATCTGAAGCGGCTGGTGGTAGGCGGCTTGGACCGGGTTTATGAAATTGGGCGAATTTTCCGGAACGAGGGAATGGACCCCAAGCACAATCCGGAATTTACGACTGTGGAGTTGTACCAGGCGTATGCTGACTTTCACGATATGATGGATCTGTTTGAAGCCCTGCTCTCCGGGGCGGCCAAGGAGATTCTGGGCACATATCAGATGCATTGGATGGGCGAAGACGTAGATCTGACTCCGGGGTGGCCCAGAATGACCATGGCAGAGGCTGTGCGGAAGTACTTGGGTGTGGACTTTATGTCTGTTACCACGGATGCAGAAGCGGAAGCGCTGGCTGCTTCGGTGGGCGTGGAACTGGGGCCGGAAAAGGACCACACCTGGGGCAATTTCTTGTATGAGTGCTTTGACCAGAAGGTGGAGGAGAAGCTGGTGCAGCCCACCTTTATCACCATGCACCCTGTGGATGTGTCGCCTTTGGCGAAGCGGTCCCCCAAGGACCCCAGACTGACAGAGCGCTTTGAGCTCTTCATCTGCCGCAGCGAAATGGGCAACGCCTTCTCAGAGCTGAACGATCCCATAGACCAAAAGGCCCGTTTCCAGAAGCAGGTGGAGATGCGGGAGCATGGAGACGAAGAGGCTGGTATGATGGATACAGACTATATCACAGCCCTGGAATATGGTCTGCCCCCCACAGGCGGCTTAGGCATCGGAATCGACCGGTGTGTCATGCTCCTGACCGGCCAGGATAGTGTTCGGGAGGTTATTTTGTTCCCGACGATGAAGCCCATCGGCGGAAAAGACCAGTAAAATCAAGGGCTGCCGGCAACTCAAATCTTACTTGACAACAATTTTTGTATCAATAGGAAGAATTACAGCGTAGGATGCATTGTTGTCAGGCTAACATGCAATACGGCACATGCTGTCAAGAGAACATTTTTTGAAAGAAATTTCGAAAGGTGTTCTCTTTTTTGTTGGGCAGCTTGTGCTGTGACGGGAAAATATGCAGTAGTATCAAGAGCTATGGGCAAATTATTGTTCAGCTTTATTAGAAATAGATTGCAGAGGGGGGCTTAACTGCCCTCAAAAATCAATCTCTAATAAAGCTGAACAATAATTCACCCATAACCCGTGACACTACTGAGAGATTGGAGTATAAACAAAAATGTAGGAAAATGCTTACGCCGCCCGTGAAAATCACCTCCACCGGCGAAATGGAGCAGCGGTTCCGCTGAGATGGAGCAATGGGACCGCCTGGATTGAGCAGTCCCACCGCACAGGTTGCGTATGGCCAGGGCTGAGCCGCTAAGGTGTTATCAGTGTGTCCCAGCGTCTTGTTTGGGTTCGTATAAGCTCTCCGCAGCTATCGCAAAAGGGAATCGAGCCCTCGCAGATGTCAGATTTCCTGCAGACCTTTCTGCTTGCGCATAGACTCCTGCCGCCAATTACCACGGTATAGGCATCGTGGACGCTCCGGCCGCAAATGGCATCTGCCAGAAGCGGGTCAGACAGCTTCTCTGGCCATTCCAGGATGTCAAATTGAGAACAGAAGATCGTGGAGTTTTGCTTATACCGGGACTCCACGATTTTCAATAAGTCCTTGGTTTCCGTGTTTACTTGACAGGGAGAACTTCATGTGGGGAAGGCGGCCAGTTTGATATGGGATTTGAGGCGGCTTACAGATGGAGGACCCGGTCCCGGATCTCCTGGGTTCGGCCCTGGTTCCAAAATTGGGTGCCGATATAACCGCAGGTGCGGCGGGCTACGTTCATTTTGCTCTGATCCCGGTTGCCGCACTGGGGGCAGGTCCAGACCAGCTTGCCATCGGGATCTTCTTGGATTTCAATTTCTCCGTCATAGCCACAGACCTGGCAGTAGTCGGACTTGGTGTTCAACTCAGCGTACATGATGTTTTCGTAAATGAACTGCATGACCTCCAACACGGCATCGATGTTGCTCTGCATGTTGGGGACCTCCACGTAACTGATGGCGCCGCCGGGGCTGAGGCGCTGGAACTGCGCTTCGAAGGACAGCTTGGTAAAGGCGTCGATGGGCTCAGACACGTGGACGTGGTAGGAGTTGGTAATGTAGCTTTTGTCTGTGATGCCGGGGATTTTGCCGAAGCGCTGCTGGAGGCACTTGGCGAACTTGTAAGTGGTGGATTCCAAGGGAGTGCCGTAGAGGCTGAAGTCGATGTTGTGCTCTTTCTTCCATTTGGCGCAGGCGTCGTTCATATGCTGCATGACCGACAGGGCAAAGGGGGTGGCCTCAGCGTCGGTGTGGGAGTGGCCGGTCATGTACTTTACGCACTCATACAGCCCGGCGTAGCCCAGGGAGATGGTGGAGTATCCGCCGTACAGGAGCTTGTCAATGGGCTCGCCCTTCTGGAGGCGGGCCAATGCGCCGTACTGCCACAAAATGGGCGCAGCATCGGAGAGGGTGCCCTTGAGTCGGTTGTGGCGGCACATGAGGGCCTGGTGGCACAGCTCCAGGCGCTCGTCGAAAA
>CABSAB010000235.1 GCA_902475515.1 uncultured Eubacteriales bacterium
ATTTGGCATCATAGCTTTTCCAGCCAGCATGTTTTTTCGGGGTGTTCTGCGCCAACACCTACGCCCGAACCGGAACCCGAGCCTGAACCGGATCCGATCCCCACAGGCACGGATCCTGAGCTGGAATAGCTTCGGTTGCTGTCTTGATGTTGTACAAAGGAGTCACCCATGTGGATCGCAAATGAATGGAAGGACTATGAGGTTTTGGACTGTTCCGGCGGTGAGAAGCTGGAACGATGGGGGAAATATACCCTGGTCCGTCCAGACCCTCAGGTAATCTGGAACACCCCGAAAAAACATGCTGGCTGGAAAAGCTATGATGCCAAATACGCCCGTTCCAGCACAGGCGGCGGAGCCTGGAATACCAAGAAACTGCCGAAAAAGTGGCAGATCCAATACAAAGCGCTGACTTTTCAGGTCAAGCCCATGAATTTCAAGCATACGGGTATCTTTCCGGAGCAGGCTGTCAACTGGGATTGGGCCATGGAGCTCATCCGGGCGGCAGAGCGACCGGTCAACGTGCTAAACCTGTTTGCCTATACCGGAGGCGCCACGTTGGCCTGCGCGGCCGCAGGCGCTTCCGTCTGTCATGTGGACGCGGCCAGAGGCATGGTTGCCTGGGCCCGGGAAAACGCCGCGGTATCCGGTCTTTCGGAAAAGCCCATTCGCTGGATCGTGGATGACTGCGCCAAGTTTGTGGAACGGGAGATCAAACGGGGACGCCACTATGACGCCATTATTATGGATCCACCGTCTTATGGGCGCGGCCCCTCGGGCGAGGTCTGGAAGCTGGAGAAAAATCTCTATGACTTTGTAAAGCTTTGCGCGGGCGTGCTCTCGGACGAGCCGCTGTTTGTGATTATCAATTCCTATACTACGGGCCTTGCCCCCTCGGTGGTGGGCTATCTGTCCGACAGCATTTTTACAAGCCGTTTCGGCGGTGGAACAGTGTGCGGGGAGCTGGGGCTTCCCGTAACGGATTCCGGGCTTGTTTTGCCCTGCGGGGCGACAGGCCGCTGGAGCAGGAGGTGACATATGGGCACAGCCATTGAAGCAAAACATGTTTCCTTTTCCTATGCACAGACAGACGGACAAACGTCCATCCCGGTATTTGAGGATCTGGACCTTTCGGTGCAGGAGGGGAGCTTTGTGGTGATCCTTGGCCATAATGGCTGCGGGAAGTCCACACTTGCCAAGCATTTTAACGCGATTTTACTGCCCTCCGGCGGCGAAATATCTGTCTATGGCATGGACACCCGGCAGGAGGACCTGATCCCAATTCGGAAGACCGTTGGCATGGTCTTTCAGAACCCAGATAACCAGATCGTTTCCAATGTGGTGGAGGAGGATGTGGCCTTTGCGCTGGAGAACCTGGGCTTGCCGCCGGAGGAGATCCGTGAGCGTGTGGATGCAGCTTTGAAGGCCGTGGGGATGTATGAATTCCGAAACCACGCGCCCCATCTGCTTTCCGGCGGACAGAAGCAACGTGTTGCCATCGCCGGTGTTCTCGCCATGCGTCCCAAATGCGTTGTACTGGATGAACCCACCGCCATGCTGGACCCTGTGGGCCGGAACGAGGTGGTAAGCACCATCCACGAGCTCAATGAGAAATTCGGCGTTACCGTCATTTTGATCACCCATCATATGCGTGAAGCGATCGGTGCTCACCGCGTTGTGGTCATGGACGAGGGCAAGATCATTGCGGACGATACACCGAAAAAGGTATTTCCCCAGGTGGAGCTGCTCCGAAAGGTAGGCCTCACCGTACCCGAGACCACGGAACTGATGTATGAACTCAATCAAGAGGGTTGGGGACTGCCCCTGGCTGCCCTTTCCGTAGAGGAATGCGCCCAGGCGATCTTTGCCTCCGTGCAGTAACATTGATTGAAGAAAGCTATCGGCATCCCAGCGAAGGCTGCGCGGGAGAGCCGTCCGTCTCAGCCAGAGGATCCTACATTGAACCCCATTATTGAAACGAAAGCGTTGACACATGTCTATTCCCAGGGCACACCCTTTGAGCGGTACGCCCTGGAGGGCGTGGATTTCTCGGTGAACCAGGGTGAGTTTATGGGTATCATCGGCCACACAGGTTCGGGAAAATCCACGTTGATCCAGCATTTAAACGGACTGTTAAAGCCTTCTTCCGGACAGGTGCTCTTTGACGGTCAGGATATTTGGGCCGATAAGAACTTTACACGCCAGGTCCGGTTTCAGGTCGGTCTGGTTTTTCAGTACCCGGAGTATCAGCTGTTTGAGGAGACGGTCTATAAGGATATTGCCTTTGGTCCGAAGAATATGAAGCTCGACGAGGAGGAAATCCGCCGCCGGGTCATAGAGGCCGCGGAATTTGTAGAGCTTTCTCCGGAGCTGATGGAGCTTTCTCCCTTTGAGCTCTCCGGCGGGCAAAAGCGCCGGGTGGCCATTGCGGGCGTCATCGCCATGGAACCCAAGGTGCTGATCCTGGATGAGCCTACAGCCGGTCTTGATCCCAAAGGGCGGGAACAGATCCTAAATAATATCCGAACCTATCAGGCGGCCACGAATGCCACTGTGATCATGGTCAGCCATTCTATGGAGGAGATTGCTGACAGTGTACAGCGGCTGGTGGTTGTAAATGACGCCGAGATCGCCATGGACGCATCGCCGCGGGAGGTCTTTTCCCAGGCAGAGGCACTGAACCAAATGGGCCTGGCCGTGCCCCAGGTCACCAGCGTGTTTATGCGTCTGAAAGAGTTGGGGCTTCCGGTGGATTCTTCCGTATATACCATTGGACAGGCAAAAGCGGCTCTGATGGCCTTGAGGGGAGGGGCAGCCAATGCTTAAGGATATCACCATTGGCCAGTATTTCCCCGGAGATACCGCCATCCACCGCATGGATCCCAGAACCAAGCTTTTGTGTGTGGTGCTGTTCATTGTGGCGCTGTTTACCTGTAAAGGTGTTTTGGGATACTTGCTTGCACTTGTGTTTTTGTTTGCCGCTGTCCGGATCTCAAAGATCCGCTTGAAGACGATTTTGAAAGGCGTAAAACCGCTCATTGTGATCATTGCGTTTACTGCCATTTTGAATATGTTCTATACCCCCGGCAATGAGCTGTTTCATATCTGGAAGCTCAAAATTACCGACGCCGGTCTGAAAAACGCGGTTTTTATGATCACGCGCATTGTGATGCTTGTCACAGGGACATTTCTTCTGACCTACACCACGTCGCCCATCACCCTGACGGATGGTCTGGAGCGACTGCTGGGGCCCATGAAGAAGATCTATGTGCCGGTGCATGAGCTTGCCATGATCATGAGCATTGCCCTGCGATTCATTCCTACGCTGATTGAGGAAACGGACAAGATCATGTCCGCTCAGAAAGCCCGGGGCGCAGATTTTGAGACAGGAAATCTGCTGCAAAAGGCGAAAGCCCTGATCCCGGTACTGGTACCGCTGTTTGTCAGCGCATTCCGCCGGGCTGATGAGCTGGCCACTGCCATGGAATGCCGCTGCTATACCGGCGGAAACGGCCGCACCCGGCTGAGCCCTTTGAAGTGGCACCGACTGGATACGATTGGTCTTTGCTGCGGATGTGCGCTGCTGGCTGGTGTGATCGTTCTGCGGCAGTTTGGCCTTTAATCCGGGTTTGCCGCAGGCGGAAGCTTTGATGAGAGGAGCATTTTCTTGCGAAATATTGCAATGATCCTCACTTACGAGGGAACCGCCTATCACGGCTGGCAGGTGCAAAAAAATGCGGTGACTGTTTGTCAGACTATGGAGACTGCAGCATCCAAGATCATGGGCCATCCGGTCAAGATCACCGGCTGCGGCCGCACGGATGCCGGGGTCCACGCCAA
>CABSAB010000236.1 GCA_902475515.1 uncultured Eubacteriales bacterium
ACCGGCGGCATCACGATACAGGACACCATCGAGCTTTCCCGGCTGGCTGAGGGGAAGATCGACCTCCTGACCATCCGGCAGGGAGAGCAGGACCCTCAGCATCCCATCGGCTTCACGTCCACCCGGGAGAACCCTTGCCCCAATCTGGCTGCCGCCGCAGCGGTCAAGGCCGATGTAGCAGCACGGGGCGGGAAACTGCTGGTGGGTGTATCCGCAGGACTTCAGGATCCCGACCTGTGTGAGAGTATCATTCGGGAGGAAAAAGCCGATGTGCTCAGCATGGCCCGGGCCTTTATCTGTGACAGCCAATACGGGGAAAAGCTGTATGCCGGACGTGGGGAGGATATCCGCCCCTGCATCCGCTGCAACAAATGCCATGTGCCCAATGATACGGATAAGTTTCGCTCCTATTGCTCCGTAAATCCGGAAATCGGGCTGGAGGACAAGCTGGAGCGGCTGTTCCCTGCGGAAACGATGCCCAGGAAATTGGTGGTTGTAGGCGGCGGCCCGGCCGGTATGGTGTCGGCCATCACTGCCGCCCAGGCTGGCCATCAGGTGACGCTGCTGGAACAGGCGCCGGTTTTGGGCGGCCAGCTTTTGCACGCAGACTATGCCGATTTCAAATGGCCCCTGGAGGACTATAAGAACTACCTAATCCGGCAGCTTACAAAAAGCGGCGTCACCGTGCAAACCGGTGTCACCGCCACGCCGGAGCAGGTGAAAGCCATGGAGCCGGACGCGGTATTTGTGGCCATTGGTCCGGCCTTCAAGCGGCCCGATATTCCCGGCGCGGATGGGGCAAACGTCAAAGTCCCCATGGAGGTGTTTGGTCATACAGCGGAACTCCCGGAGCAGATCGTCATCATGGGCGGCAGTGAGACTGCCGTGGAAACCGGCATCTATTTGGCCCGAAACGGGAAACAGGTCACGGTACTGTCCCGGCAGAACATGCTGGCCTCCGATGCCCCCCACGCCCACTATATCTCCATGCTGGAATCTGCCTACAAAAATCAGACGGGCTTCTCCTGGGAGACCGGGGTGCGGGAATACGTCTCCATTGACCTGGATGGCGTGACCTATATTGCAGAGGACGGCACCGCAAAAAAAGCTTCCGCTCCGCTGGTGGTCTGCTCCACAGGCACAGCACCCCGGCATGCCGATGCTGCCGCATTCTGCAATTGCGCCCCTATCGTGCGGTATATCGGCGATTGCAACCGGGCCGGAGACGTGCATAAGGCCGTTGCGGCCGGATGGAGTGCGGCCAAAATGTTGTAAGGACTATGACCCCGCATTCAAAACGTATGCTGCAAAGATCATGTACATATCAGTTATAACACAGGCTGGCCACACCCCCAAAGACGTGGTCAGCCTGTGCTGCGTTATATCCTTTTTACCACCAACCGTAGTGGGATCGTTTTTTCAGCATTTTCTCATCTTCACTTTGTTCATGATCTCTTTTCCCCAGGATTTCATCCGTTTTTGCAACCGTTGGATCATACCAATCTGCTTTGGAATTTGCCCACGCCTGAAACTCCGATGTATCCTCATTCGGATGTGCCTCCACGTATTTTCTCTTTTTCCACATCATCGTCAGCAACAACCAACAGCGGTGATTCTTTGGGCGTTTGTGTTGGTTCCACTGCTGTTTTTGTTTCATCTTCCATGGTGTTAACAGGCACCCCGTCCAGCGTCCTGCCGATCAATGCGTGAAATGCCGTTATCCCTCCTATCCTTCGTTTTCGCTTAACAGAAAAACCAAATCCCGCTTCAAGTCCTCAAACTGAGCGATGATCGTGCTGAGGTTCTTCTCGATGCCTTCTACCTGAATTTCGTTGATGCGCCCATGATTATAGGCGATTAACCGTTCCGAAATAATCGAGTATGTCCAGCTTTCCCGATAGGTGTCATCATTTTTAACAGCAAATCCAATCGGAAGCATATTGTCCCGCAACCAAATCGCCGCCGTTTTCTTCGGAAAACGGCGGTTTTTCTGTGCGTTTTGGCGGTTTTGATGGGTGAAATGTTTGGCGAATCTAGGCGCGGTTTCGCAAATGTTTGCCCCGACCCAGATTGTGACCCAGACGGGAGAAAATTCGGTAGTTTCTATGCACCCAACACGCTACCCATCACATTTGCCGCCTCCCTCTGTGCTGCCGTAGTTACATGGGCATAGGTATCTAACGTAAACCCTGCGGAGAAATGCCCCAGCATACCGGACACGGTCTTGATGTCTACTCCATTCTGCAGTGCCAGAGTAGCAAAGCTATGCCGAAGATCATGGAACCGTATCTTCGGCAGCCCCGTACAAATATAACATACAGCTTCCGAACAGAGGATCGCCCGGATGGGAAACGGCATGTAAGGAATTTACAATAAAAGTCTTGTACCGATCCGCTGTATTTGCTAAAATAGACTTGCGTATAAAAGGAGGTATATTCCATGATCGATGAGAAAATGAACCCTGTACACAGTCCCGGGGGTCCCGGCGGCCCCGGCGGTGAGCCCGGCTTTGGCGGTCCTCCCAGCGTCAGCTATGTGGAGAAAAAGCCCGAAACCGACTGGATCTTGACGGAGTCCGTCTCCTATCCGCAGGGCATCGTGCTCTACGAAGGCTCCCTTCCCGCCGCCCCGGATGGCAAGGCATTGCTGATGACCGTGGACGGTGTGGTAACAGACATTCGTCCCGGCGTGTATCCGGGTCATGTGACGCTGACCGTCTACACCCTGACCAACGTCCCCAAGAGCCAGGGCGACATGAGCTCCGGCGATTTTCGCACCGCCCTGTACTTCATGGACGGCAAGGAGGTTCCCACGGGGATCGAAGCACCTGCGGGACCTTATCAGGTCAACGGCCAGGCCGTCTCCGGCATTGAGCTGGAGACCGCCATTGACGACTTCAACGGCGTGATCATCGGCGCAGAAGCATATAGCGAAACGCCCTTGGTGCTCCGGGACAGCGTATTTCGTATGAACGGCGGCGGAACCAGCGAAGGCAAGGGCGCGGCAGTTACCGCCGTGGGCAAATCCAATGTGAAGCTCGAAAACGTGGAATTCTGGGACTATGGCACCGCCACCGCCATTATGGCCAGCGGCGAGGCCAAGGTGGAGGTTGCAAACTCCGTGATCTACGGCGCCCGCGACTTCACAAAGGGCAAGCTCTGCCCCTGGGTTTTGGGCATCAATGGCTCCAATCGCCTCACAAATGCCATTGACCGGGCACAGGTCTACTATCATGATTCTATTGTTGTTGCGCAGAGTTGGGCCGCGCTTTCCACCGATGCGGGCGCGGGCGTTCGTTTTGTGGGCGAAAACCTGTTCTCCGGTATTGGCCGCCTGGAGCCCTATAACGAAGCGCACGCCGCCGACTACACGGTCACTCCGGAGGTTTCCGGCAAGAAGTACGGCTTTTACCTGGGCAACAGCGCCATCGGAGAGTGCGGCTACATCAACTACGCTGACACGGGTTTCCACAACAGCTTCAAGGATGTAACGTTCTATTCTCCGGATTATATTTTCATTCTGTCCACTTCGGATGCCTCCATTGACGTCTCCGGCAACAGCAGCATTTATTCGGGCCGATTCGGCGTGTTGATGCACAAGAACCACGGCGGAACTGTCTCCTTTACAGGCGGCAAGGTCCACGCCGAGCGCGCCCTGTTCCTGATCAAGGGCTGGGCGGACACAGACTCCGATGGCTGCTGGCCCAGCTGCGTTGTGGACGGCGCAGAGGTCACCCTCGGAACGGGCGGCGTTGTGTACCAGCTCATGACCTCCGACGATGTGGGCCTGACCCCCGGCGTCCACCACATAGACAGGATATTTGACA
>CABSAB010000237.1 GCA_902475515.1 uncultured Eubacteriales bacterium
TGGGAAACGGCGTCACGGTGTGGAACCGGCTGGAGGAGGAACACGGTGACTACAAAACGGTTGCCCACATCGCGCCGGACCGCACGGTAACGATTTATGATGAGGAAATGCCCCAGGCAGTGCGGGAGGAAATCCAGCGGATTGCTGACACTTCGGAAATGACCATTTCCGTGACCCAGGACGCGCCGGTGTTCGCCGTGCCACCCAGGGTACAGGAACCGCCTCAAAAAGAAGAACCGGCAGACCCCTACCCGGAGCTGGCTGCCCAGGTGCTGCGCTTTGTGGGAGAGTTTGACGGTTCCCGCATGGGCTATGGCGAAGATGACGCCCAAGCGGTGGAAAATATCGCCCAGCAGCTTCACGACCCCGTTCAGCGGGAGGAAATCCGCAGACTGCTTCAATCCTTCCTGGACCATGCGGACCTGGAAGAAGAAATCGCGGTGGACATCACCCTCTGTATGGAGCAGATCGCGGAGCTGCCCCCGGCCCTTACCCCGGAACAGGCGCAGATAGAAGAAATCGCCGGTTATCTGGAGGAGGCCGGATATGCGGCTTCCAGAGAACTGGTCGAAGAAGGTTTGATGGATTACCGTGCCCATGGCGGCAAAGGTAACAGCCAGGATGTTGCCGACTTCATTGAGCGCGAGTTTTTGTCCGAGGAGCCGGAACCTGCTTCACTGGAGATTGCCAAAGAATTTATCAACGATTTCTGCGAGGCCGAGTATGGCAGCCCAGCCGATTTCAGTGATCTGGAAAAGGTGGGCATTGCCTACACCACTGTCACGGATGAGGAAATCCCCATCCAGGTCAATGCCGATCTGGTCCATTACCGTATTGAGCGTTATCTGGACGGGCAGTTTTTGGAGCGCAGGCAGTATGAGAGCCTGGATGAACTCATCCAAAATGAGCTGGCCGAACTGGACTTTGACGACCTCGTTTCCGTTTCCGATGAGGAGCTGGAATCCATCAGTACCACGCCGGAGCAGGATTCGGATGACTACCGCTTACTCAGCCGCCTGAAAGCCGACTGCGACTACTTCCTGGGCGCTGGCGGACGGGCGGAAAAGCACCTGTGGGCTGGGAACGTGCGGGAACAGATCGCAAAAATGCGGGAACTTTATGCTGCCCTGCCAGATGAACCGGAATGGCTCACCATGGAGGACATCGACCGTTACGCCCAGCGCATGGAGCCGCCTTACGAAGTGGTGGTGTACCATCATTTTGAAAATGGCTTTGATGAACGGCTGGATTACCAAACGCTGGCGGAGGCCGAACAAGCTGCGCAAAAATATGTGGCCGGCACTATGGAGGGCGAGGATGGCTTTGCCTATGATGGCGCGGGTATCTATGACCTTCAGGAGAACAGATGGCTGCGGGTTTACGGGAACTTCCCTGATGAACGAGCCATTGAGCAGGCAAAACAAGCCCCTGCCGCAGAGGAACAGCCAGCCAGCCCAGAGCAGGCCGATTTACAGCCTAAAAAAGAAGAAGCACTCCCCCTGCCGCCGAAGCGCCCCCGCCGTGAGCGCATTACCTTCACCACTCTGCACCCGGAGATCCCAAGGGACCAGCGCCATGATTTCCACATCACCGACGACGCCTTGGGCCACGGCACCCCCAGCGAGAAATACGCGGCCAATGTTGCCGCCATCCGCACCTTGAAGCAGATTGAGGCGGAGGAACGGCTGGCCACACCCGAAGAACAGGAAATCCTATCCCGCTATGTGGGCTGGGGCGGCCTTGCAAACTGCTTTGAACAAACCAGCCCCCATTATGAGGAACTGAAATCTCTGCTGGATTCGGAGGAATACGCGGCGGCCAGGGCCAGCTCCCTCACCGCCTTTTACACGCCGCCTGTGGTCATCCGGGGAATCTATAAGGCTCTCGCTCAGATGGGCTTTACCCAGGGGAACATTTTGGAGCCATCATGCGGCACCGGCAATTTCCTTGGCTTGCTCCCCACAGATATGGCGGGCAGCAAAGCCTATGGCGTAGAGCTGGATTCCATTTCCGGGCGGATTGCGGGGCAGCTTTACCAGAACGCCAGTATTTCCGTAAACGGTTTTGAAACCGTACAAATGCCCGACAGCTTCTTTGATGTGGCCGTGGGCAACGTCCCCTTTGGGGATTTCAAGGTACAGGATAAGAGGTACGACAAGCACCACTGGCTGATCCACGACTATTTCTTTGGAAAGACGCTGGACAAGGTGCGGCCCGGCGGTATTGTGGCGTTCATTACCAGCAAAGGCACTCTGGACAAGGAAAACTCCAGCGTCCGAAAGTACCTGGCACAGCGCGCCGACCTGATCGGGGCCATCCGCCTGCCGGATAACACCTTCAAGCAGAACGCCGGAACGGAAGTGACCAGCGACGTCATCTTCCTGCAAAAGCGCGACCACATCACCGATTTAGACCAGGATTGGGTGCATTTGGACACGGATGAAAACGGAATCCGCATGAACCGCTATTTTGTGCAGCACCCGGAGATGATTTTGGGCGACATGGTGATGGAATCCACCCGGTTCGGGCCGGACAGCGCCTGCAAAGCCCGTGAGGGCGAAGATTTATCCGATCAGCTTGCCAATGCCATCCAGTTTTTGCAGGCCGAGATCAAGCCCTACGAGCTGGAGGAACTGGACGAGGAGGAAGATCGCTCCATCCCTGCCGACCCCACAGTGAAGAATTTCAGCTACACGATTGCAGATGGGCAAGTATACTACCGGGAAAACAGCCTCATGCACCCGGTGGAAGTCTCCGTCACGGCGGAAAACCGTATCCGTGGCATGATCGAGCTGCGGGAATGTGTCCGCAGGCTCATTGAGTACCAAACCGAAGGCTACCCGGACGTGGATATTGAATCCGAGCAGCAGAAACTCAACGCCCTTTACGACAGCTTCACCTCTAAGTACGGCCTTATCAGCAGCCGCGGCAACAAGCTGGCCTTTTCGGAGGACTCCAGCTACTGCCTGCTCTGCTCTTTGGAGGTGCTGGATGAACAGGGCAACCTAAAAAGAAAAGCTGATATGTTCACCCGGCGCACCATCCGGCCCCATGTGGCTGTCACCAGCGTGGATACGGCCAGTGAAGCATTGGCGGTGTCTATTTCGGAAAAAGCCCGTGTGGATATGGACTATATGGCAGAGCTGTCGGGCAAATCCCCGGAGGAACTGGAAAAAGAGCTTGCCGGGGTGATCTACCGGGATATTCGCTGTGCGGAGAACCCGGAGGACATCCTGCCTTCTTTGGCGGATTTGGGCCGCTATCCTCTTGTCACGGCGGATGAGTACCTTTCCGGGAAAGTGCGCCAAAAGCTGCGGATGGCAAAAGCATTCCTGGAAGTGGCCCCTGACAATCAGAAGGAAACCGCCCGCAGGAATGTGGAGGCTTTGGAGGCCGTCCAGCCCCAGGACCTAGGCGCTGGAGAAATTGGCGTGCGCATTGGCGCAAACTGGGTGCCCATCGAGGTGTACCAGCAATTCATGGTGGAGCTGCTCACCCCCAATTACTATGTACGGGACCGCATCAAAATCCTGCGCTCCGAAGCCACCGGCCAATGGAGTATCCGGGAGAAAAACGCCGACCGCAGCAATGTAAAAGCCAATACCACCTACGGCACCAAGCGGATGAGCGCCTACCACATCCTGGAGCAGACCCTAAATCAAAGGGATGTGCGGGTATTTGACTATATTGAGGACGAGAACGGTAAGAAAAAGCCTGTCCTCAACAAGAAGGAAACTGCCATTGCCCAGGACCGGCAGGAGCTGATTAAGCAGAAGTTTGCCGAGTGGATCTGGAAGATCAGC
>CABSAB010000238.1 GCA_902475515.1 uncultured Eubacteriales bacterium
CGTCTGAACAATCTCTGTTCAGACGGCGCTTTTCCTTGCGGTTACTGGAATACGACCTCCATGCCCTTGACCTTGAGGGGCCCGATCTCCAGCCGGATGGGATCGCCCACCTGGCAGGGGATGTCCGTGACATCGACAATGGTCTGAACCATGCCGATGAAGCCCAGGACCCGTGCCTTCTGTCCGTTGACCGTCACGTAAACAAAACGGTGGGTCAGGAAGGACTTCACAGCGGAAAGGGCTCTGCGCACGCAGTCCCGGAAGCGGAACATCTCTCCCTGGTACTCCATGCCGAAGCCGTGGTAATAGCCCACGCCGCACACGGCGATCCGGGTGGGGCGGGTCACATGAAACGGTGCCCCGTAGCCCACGCTGTGCCCCTTGGGAATGGTCCGAATCAGCTCCAATTGGGCCTCGCAGTAGCCAATGGGCCGGAGCTCTGTGACGCCGGGGAACGAAAGCCGCCCCAAAATGGCGGAGCCCAGCCGCACCGCATCCAGATGCATCTCGGGATACTTGAGAAAGGCCGAGGAATTGCAGCAGTGCCGCACGCCGGGGGTGATCCCGGCAGATTCCAGGGTAGAGAGAACGCCCTGAAAGGCCGCAAATTGGGAGCGGGTGTCCTTTTCACTGGAAAAGGCGCTGTGGAAGTGGGTATAGATGCCCCGGACATCCAGCAGCTCCCGCCGGTAGACGGAGATCACGCCCTCCGGGTCCTCCGGCAGGAAACCATAGCGGCCCATGCCGGTGTCGATCTTCACATGGCAGGGAAATTTCTTCCCCGCGGCGGCAGACACGGCCTCCATGGTGTCTGCAGTTTCGGGACAGCCTACAGTGGCCACGGCGCCCAGTGATAAGAGCACTTCAAGCTCCTCAGGCAGGGCGGTTTCCCGCATCATCAGGATCTCCGCATCCTGGAAACCTGCATCCCGCAGGGCCTGCACCTCCGAGACCTCTGTGACGGCAAACCGGGTGATGCCCGCGTCCCACAAGGCCTTTGCCATGGAGATGAGCCCCAGACCGTAGCCGTTTCCTTTGATGACCCCATAGACGGCGGCATCTCCGGCCTTCTGTGTCAGAATTCGGAGATTTTCTGCCAGCAGATCTTGTTCCACAATATATGCTTTCATAGTCCCTCCGGATTATTTCTTGTTCTTCAGCAGATAGAGCTTTTGGCGCAGATTCATGAAAATGGGCTTGGCGGTGTTGATGAACCAGTTGATGGGCTTGTTCAGCACCAGGTCCATCTCCCCCACGAACTCCACATAGTCCCCGCCGAAGCCCAGCTTGAACTTATACAGGCCGTACAGAGGATGATCCTCCCCCACCTGGCCGGGCACGCCGCGGAAGTCATAGAGCCGGCAGCCTGTTTCCACAGCCCACTCGATCATGTTCCACTGGAGCATATAGTTGGGCATCAGGTTCCGGTGCTCGTTGGAGGAGGCGCCGTAGAGATACCACACCTTGTCTCCGTACCAGATGGCCAGGGTGCCGGCGATGGGCTGATCCTCAAAATAGGCCATATACAGCCGGGCATGCTCCCCCAGGTTGTCCAGCATATCCGCAAAATAGGATTCCTCCCGGGTCACAAACCCGTCCCGGACGCCGGTCTCCAGCATCAGCCGGGCGAAATCCGGCACGGCCTCCTTGCCGCAGATCTTAGTGGTGACGCCCTTTTTGCCGCCAGCCCGGACCTTGCGCCGGGTGGACTGGGGAAGGGCGGCAAGAAGCTCCTCGGCGGTCTTCCCTTCGGTGCTGAGCCGGAAGACGTACTGGGGCTGGATGGCGTCAAAGGTAGCGCCGCCGCCGGTGAGCACGAAGCCCTGTTCCTCCAGCAGCGCCGTATAGGCCGTCTCGGAGGAGGGAACGTCCGGATCGATCTTGATGACATAGGAATGGTGCTGCTTTGCAAGCTTTTTAGCACCGTCCATGAGGTCCGCCAGGGTTTCCCGGTCATCCAGGTCTGTGACAGGCCCCCGGCAGGCGTACATCATGGTAAAGGGCAGGGCGGGGATGATCTTGCGGATCAAAACCGCCATGCTGCCCTTGATTTTACCGCCACCGTCCCGGGAGACGATGGCTTCCCAGTGCCACATGGGCTTTTGTTTTGCCCATAGCACGCTTTGGGCAAAGTGGCCCTTGGGGTGGGCCTGGAGAAAGGCTTCGTACTCGGGGATCTGTTCTTTCGTGATGATTTCTGACATAAGTAAAACTCCTAATTTCGTTTAAGGGTCTATCAAAATGGCGGGGGCTTGCGGCCCAACGCCGTTATTTGCAGGCATTTACAAAGGCGCTCCAGATGGCCCGGCCAGAGGCGTAGTCCATCCACATATGCTCCGGATGCCACTGGACCCCCAGGAAAAAGCGGGCGTCCGGACACTCGATGGCCTCGGTGATGCCGTCCTCTGCGGCGGCGGTGGCGGTAAAGCCAGGGGCCGTCTTCCAGAGGGCTTGGTGATGCATACTGTTGACGGACAGCCGGGTGTGGCCCGTGATCCGGTGAAGCTGGCTTCCGGGGAGGATATCCACCTGGTGGTGGGGGATGTCATAGGGTTTGTCCTGCCGGTGGATCACCGGGGAGGGCCGCTGGGCGGGCAGGTCCTGATAGAGGGTGCCCCCCAGGGCAGCGTTTATGACCTGAATGCCCCGGCAGATGCCCAAGACGGGCTTGTCCAGTTCCCGGAGGCGGCGGATCATGAAAAACTCCTGGTTGTCCCGCAGGGGCGCCTGATAGTCGCATTGAGGGATCTTCTCCCGGCCGTAGAGCGCCGGGTCCACATCCTGGCCGCCGGTGAAGACGAAGCCGTCAAAACTCTGGCAGAATTCCTCCCAGAGAGAAGGGTCCTCTGTCAGGGACAGAAGCACCGGCATTCCCCCGGCCTGCTCCACTCCGCCAAAATACAGGGGATTGATCCACAGGGTCTGCTTTTCGCTGTTATAAAGGGGTAAGACCCCGATGCGTGGGCGCATATCGATCCTCCTTTTACGCGTGGGGCACGGTGTCCCGGGTGCGGATGACATGTTCGGTGACCAACACGGAAAACTCCCGTTGGGAGGAGACCGTCTCCGGACCGCTCTGGAAGCAGTTCCGGGTCACCGAGCAGGCGCTGCCCTGGGGACCGTGGGCGATTTTCAGATAGCCGTCCTCCACAGGCGTTCCCAGGAAGGGGTCCAGGGCCCGCCAGACGCCGCCCACATAGACCTCCACCCAGCAGTGGGGCACCGTGCGCGCCACCGTCAGGCCGCTGACGAACCGGGCCCCAATGCCGCAGAGCCGGCACAGGGTCAGCAGTACATGGGCAAAA
Organism: uncultured Eubacteriales bacterium; assembly: GCA_902475515.1. Lineage (GTDB taxonomy): Bacteria > Bacillota > Clostridia > Oscillospirales > Oscillospiraceae > HGM13006. Next base: position 3,306 of record CABSAB010000238.1, read on the forward strand.
TCCTGGCTGTCGCCCTCGCCGGATTGAAAGACCTCCCCGGCGGTTTTTGTTCCGGAGGATTCCACCGGAGCCAGGTGCCGGTGGGTCAGGGCGCACAGGAACTGGGCCCTTTGCCAGGGGTCCTGGGGAGCCGCTTGCTGGGAGACCAGCGAAGACAGGGCCGGGGTGGGCTGGGTGAGCTCCGTGGGATACAGGTACAGCCGGTCCAGGGGCTCGTGGATGAAATACTTGGAAAGAAGCACAAAGCCGCTGGCGGTGAAGGAAAAGCTGTCGTGTTTTTTATCGATGGTGCCGGTATACATCTCGTTGCCGTGGGCGTCTGAGAGATGGGTCAGCGCGGTGAAGGGCGTTACGGTGAGCTTGTGGGCATAGGACCGCTGAAAGGGATAGGTACCCGGCATGCACCGCAGAAGAAAATCGTGCCGCCGGATGGGGCCGGAGAAGACTTGCCGGCCGGAAAACGTAAACGCGAGGAGATCATCGACGCTGA
>CABSAB010000239.1 GCA_902475515.1 uncultured Eubacteriales bacterium
CCTCCGCGGCGCTTTTCTGAGCAGCGGCAGATTTTTTGCGGCGTTTCCGCTGGGCCTTGGTGGGCCGCCGCCATTTGTCCGCTGTGGGCCGGGGTGGATAATGCCAGTCCATATAGTCCTCGGACACCGTGGAAAGCCCCTTGTTGCGAAGCAGCCGGTTGACGACCTCCGTGACCACCTTATAGATCACCGCAAACAGCGGCACGCCGATGATCATGCCCAAAACCCCGTAGAAGCTGCCGAACACCAGGATGGCCACCACAACCCAGAAACCGGAAAGACCCGTGGCATCCCCCAGGATCATGGGGCCGATGACATTGCCGTCCACCTGCTGAAGGATCAGGATAAAGATGATGAAATACAGGCAGTCCATGGGGTTGACCACCAGCAGCAGCAGCGCCGAGGGAATGGCGCCGATATAGGGGCCGAAAAACGGGATGATGTTGGTGACACCTACGATGATAGAAATCAGCAGTGCATAGGGCATCCGCAGAATGCTCAGACCGATAAAGCACAGCACGCCAATGATCAGGGAATCGATGATCTTGCCGCCGATAAAGCCGCCAAAGGCCTGGTTTGCGAAGGTGCAGACATTGCACACGGAGCCGCCCTTCTGTACCCCCAGGATGCCATAGCAGAGCTTTTTAGCCTGGGCCAGGAACCTCCGCTTGCCCATCAGCAGATAGATGGAGATGATGACGCCGATGACCAGATTCAGAACGGACCGGGCCATGCCGAAAACGCTGGTGGTCAGGCCCATTGCAACAGATTTGACATTGGGCAGCAGCGAGGACGTGAGCCAGTCAGACAGGTACTTGTACACCTTGTCCAGGAACTCCTTGGTGGAGCCGGCCAGCTCCTGATTTCCCCGCTGCATCAAATCGCCGACCCAGGTGCTGAGGGTTTCATAATAGGTGGACATATTCCCCACCAGAGTGTTGAGGCTGTCCAGAAGCTGGGGCAAAAGCATGGCGATCAAAGCCCAGATGAGCAGGAACATCAGGACCAGCGCCACCAGAATGCCGATGCTCCGGGAGAGAGTCTCGGCCTTTTCGGGAACGATCTTTTTCAAGTGCGGAAACAGGGCTCTTGCCACCCGTCCCACAATGGGGTCCAGAAGATACGCGATCCCCAGGCCATACAGCACCGGCGAGAGCGTTCTGGCCAAAGCGCCCAGGCCGTTAAAAAAGGCCGGGAGCTTATTGACGAACTGCGCCACGATCACGCAGGCCACGATCACCACAAAGGCCGTCAGGCCCCAGCGGAAGTAGATATTTTCCCGGTGTTTTTCAAAGAGTGTCTCTTTTTGCTGATTGTCGTCCATGGGAGATCCCTCCTATCCGGCGCGGACGTATCGTTCTATGGGGTAGTATAGCACATTGCACCGCGGTTTTCATCTGTTTTTCCGAAAGAATCCCGAAGAATGCGGAAAGAATAGACCAAAACGGCCAGCCGGAAGTCTCGGCTGGCCGTTTTCCGCGTTATTTCATTACTTTGCGGCTTCCTCGGCCTTATCTGCCGCAGGGGCCTGGCCCGTGACCTTCTTGGCCGCGTTGGCCGCTGCCCGGGTCTGGAGGGTATCCATGGTGACAGCCGCCAGCAGCACGACGCCCAACACCACGTACTTCCAGTACTGGTTGATGTTCAGGAAGCTCATGCCGTAGTCCAGCACGCCGATGATCAGGACGCCGATGACCATATTGCTCATCTTTCCGCCGCCGCCGCCCATTTTGATGCCGCCCAGCATGGCGCCGGCCATGACCGTGAACTCCGCGCCGATGCCCAGGCCTTGGTTCACAGCGCCGCCGGTGGTTCCCACATTCACGATCTGTCCAACGCCGAAGAACACGCCCGCCAGCGCAAAGATCAAAATGCGCATCTTCGCCACGGAAACGCCCGACAGGGCCACTGCGTCGGGGTTGGAGCCCAGGGCGTACACATTCCGCCCAAAGTATGTTTTGTTCAGAATAAACGAACCAATGGCCACCGCCACGATCATCACCACCACGCCCATCTTCAGGGCGCCGGAGGCAATGTAGATGTTCATGCCGCCGATATTTTTCAGGGTGTCAGACACGTAGATCGTCTTGCTGATGCCGTCGGTGAGGAGATATGTGGCGCCGTTGAGGATGTACTGGGTGCCCAGGGTGATGATAAAAGGAAACACCTTCAGCCAGGAGTACATCACGCCGTTAAAGGCCGACAGCAGCACCGCCAGCAGCACGCCGCAGATCAGCGCCACCACCACATTGGAGGAGGTCTCGATCAGGGCCATGCACATGCCCACCGTGGAGATCAAAAATCCTGTGGACAGGTCCATGCCGCCGCCCAGCATGATAAAGGTGATGCCCACGCCCAGGATCACCAGATACGCATTCTGGTTGAGCATGGTCAAAAGATTCTGGAAATTAAAGAAGGAACGACCCGCCATGGTGGGTCCCAGCACGCTGAACAGAGCGATCAGCGCCACCAGCACCAGCAGCATCAGGTAATCCTTTAAATACGTTGAAAAACTCTTTTTCATGTGCTATGCCCCCATATTTTCTTTTTCTCTGTCGCCGGTAGACGCCATATCCAGGATGCGCTCCTGGGAGAATTCCTCTTTTGTGAGCTCGCCTGCCAGACATTTTTCGCCGAATACCACGATCCGGTCAGACATACCCAAAAGCTCTTCCATGTCCGATGTGATCATCACCACGCACTTGCCCTCTTCGCAAAGGCCGTTCATCAGCTCGTAGATCTCGTATTTGGCGCCCACGTCGATGCCCCGGGTGGGCTCGTCGAAGATGATAATATCCGATTGGGTGGCCAGGGCCTTGCCCACCACCACCTTCTGCTGGTTGCCGCCGGAGAGGCTGCCCACCAGGGTGGTTTTCAGATCCGGCGCCTTGATGCGCATGGCCTGGCCGTAGTAGTCCGCGATCTCCTTTTCCTTTTTGGTATTCACAACGCCTCCGCGGGAGATCTTCTCCAGCACGTTGTACACCAGGTTCCAGGAGATGGTCTCGCCCAGGAAACACCCCTCCCGTTTCCGGTCCTCAGGGATCAGGCAGATGCCGTATTTGTGCATGGCATCCTTGGGGGACTTGATATCCGCTTTCTTGCCGTTGACATAAACCTCGCCCCACTGGGCTTTCTCCGCGCCAAAGACCACCTTCATGATCTCCGTGCGCCCCGCGCCGACTAAGCCGGAGATGCCCAGGATCTCGCCCTGGTGGGCCTGGAAGGAGATGTTCTTGACGCCGTTTCCGGTGAGATTCCTGAGTTCCAGCGCCACCTCGCCGATCTGGGCGTTTCGGGGCGGGAAGGTGGCGGTCATTTCCCGGCCCACCATATATTTGATCAGCTCCGCCCGGTTGGTGTCCTTGGTGTTCAGGGTGGTGATATATTCGCCATCCCGGAGGATGGACACCCGGTCCGTCAGCTCAAAGACCTCGTCCAGCCGGTGGGAGATGAAGATGATGGCCACACCCTGGTCCCGGAGCCGCCGGACGATGCGGAAGAGGATCTCCACCTCCGCCACCGAAAGGGGCGCTGTGGGCTCATCCAGAATCAGCACCCGCGTCTCCTTGGAGACGGCCTTGGCAATCTCCACGATCTGCATGTGCCCGGGGGTCAGGTCCCCCACCTTGGTATCCGGATCGATGTCCACGCCGAAATCATCAAAGATATCCTGGGCGATCTTCCGCATTTTCTTCTGATTGACCAGCTTGCCGTACTTCTCGCCATAGCAGATGTTCTCCGCCGCCGAGAGCACGTCGATGAGG
>CABSAB010000240.1 GCA_902475515.1 uncultured Eubacteriales bacterium
CCCCGGATCTCCAGGTCCCGCATGGCAATCTTGAAGCCCGAGCCGAACTCCGCGAACTCCCGGATGGCGCTCATGCGTTTTTCCGCCACCTCCGAGAGGACCTTGCCCTTACGGAAGGTCAGATAGGCGTAGGCGTGGCGGTTGCTGCGGCCCACGCGGCCCCGGAGCTGGTGGAGCTGAGCCAGGCCCAGCTTGTCGGCGTCCTCGATGATAAGCGTGTTGACGTTGGGAATGTCGATGCCGGTCTCGATGATGGTGGTGCACACCAGCACCTGGATCTCACCGTCGGCCATCTGCTGCATCACGTCGGAAAGCTCCTCCTCGTGCATCTTGCCGTGGCCGATGCCGATGGAAACGCCCTCCAGCCTGCTCTGCAGCCGGGCGGCGGTCTGATGAATGGAATCCACCCGGTTGTGCAGATAGTACACCTGCCCGCCCCGGGCTACCTCCCGGCGGATGGCGTCCGCCAGAATGTCGTAATCGTGCTCGATCACATAGGTCTGCACCGGGTAGCGGTCGCTGGGGGGCTCCTCGATGGTGGACATATCCCGCAGGCCGCTCAGGGCCATATTCAAGGTGCGGGGGATAGGCGTAGCCGACAGTGTCAGCACGTCCACGCCCCGGGAAAGCTCCTTGAGCCGCTCCTTGTGGGATACGCCGAAGCGCTGCTCCTCGTCTACGATCAGCAGACCCAGATTCTTGAACTTAACATTCTTTTGCAGCAGCTTGTGGGTGCCCACCACCAGGTCCAGCGTGCCGTTTTCCATGGCAGCAAGGGCCTTTTTCTGCTGAGCGGCGGAGCGGAACCGGGAGAGCACGTCGATATTCACCGGAAAGCCGGAGAAGCGGCTGATGGCGGTGAGATAATGCTGCTGGGCCAGCACTGTGGTAGGCACCAGGATGGCACACTGCTTGCCGTCCAGCATACATTTCATGGCCGCCCGCAGGGCCACCTCGGTCTTGCCAAAGCCTACGTCGCCGCACAGCAAATTCCTGCTGCCAGGGGGAATCCGGAGAGAAGGCGTAGCCCGGGCGGCGTTTCCGCTCGGCATAGAGCTTGATCAGCCCCTCTGCCAGATCCTTGGCGGCGGCCTTGGCCTTTTTCTTGGTCTTTTCCCAGCTGTCGCCCCCCAGACGGGAAAGCCTTACAGGGCTGTCCTCTCCGGCACCGATGTACTTGGACACCATGTCCAGCTGGGTAGCGGGCACATAGAGGGTGTCGGTGCCCTGGTAGGCGATCTTGATGTAGTCCTTGATGACCCCATCCAGCTTCATCTGTTCCACGCCGCAGAACCGGCCGATGCCGTGGGCTTCGTGGACCACCAGGTCGCCCGGAGACAGGTCTGTGAAGGAACTGAGCTTCTGGCGGTTGGTGGCGGATTTCCGCTTCCGGCGGCTCTTGCGGCTGGCGGGTGCGGTGAGCTGTCCCTCGGTGAGAATGGCGATTTTCAGGGAGGGATATTCCAGCCCCGCGGTAAGGGAACCCTCGGTCAGGAGGATCTCTCCCGGGGCCGGCAGGCGGGTCAGGGGAAAGGCGATCCGTCCCTTGAGCCCCCGGGCCTCCATGGATTCCAGCAGCAGCTCGCCCCGGTGGCGGGAACCGCAGAGCACCAGGGTGCTGAAGCCGTTTCCGCTGTAGTGGGCCATATCGCTGGCGGCAGTGTCGAGACTTCCGCCATAGGAGGGGAGCTGCTTCACCGTAACGCTCAGCAGCTGTTGCGGCGGCAGCACCTCTGGATAGGCTGCGGAAAGGAAGTTATCCATATATATGACGTTATTTTGGGTCAATTTGTTGCAGGTTTCTTCAAAATTATCATAAAAATCGCAAAGTTCTCCGGCCACCTGCCCACTTTGCAGCAGAGAATCCAGGCTTCCGCCCAGTTCCTCCAGCTGCTGCTTCTGCTGGCGTTCAATGGAGATGCGGTCGGAAAATACCACAACGGTCTCCGGCGGAAGATAGTCCGCCAGCGTGATTTTTTCAGGGTAGATCAGGGCACTGTAGCGGTCTGCGGCGGAGAAAGCCGCGCCGTTTTCCAGCAGCTCCATATCCTGGGTCAGATGCTCAATCAGCGCATCGTTGGGATGCTTCCGGCGATTTTGCCGGGCGATCATGTCCGCCAGGTCTGCCGTAAGGCCGGAAATGCCCCCGGGATGGAATTGGGACAGGACCTCCGCCGTGGGCAGCAGCAGGATGCTTTCCACATTCTCCGTGCGCCGCTGGGATACGGTGTCAAAGTACCCCATGGTGTCCAGCTCATCGCCAAAGAATTCCGCCCGAACGGGGGCCGGCGTATCCGGAGAGTATACGTCCAGGATGCCGCCACGCAGGGCAAACTGTCCCACGCCCTCCACCAGCGTGCTCCGTCGGTAGCCCAGCCGGGTCAGCCGGGCCAGGAGGTCGTCCATTTGATAGCTGCCGCCCACGGCCAGGGGGATGGCTCCGGAGAACAGGGCGGACTTCGGCATGGTGCGGAGAGTCATCGCCTCCATGGAGGTGATCAGCAGGGGATAGCCCTCCCGTGCAAGACGGTGGAGCATCCCTAGCCGCTGATGCTCCCAGCCCCGGGATACGGAGGCGGCCCCCAGCAGCGTTAATTCCCGGCTGGGGAACACCGGCGGAGTGTTGCCCGAAAAGCCTGATATTTCCTGTGCCATGCGGGCAGCGGCCAGATCATCCTGACAGACCACCAGTATGGGACGGCCCACATCCTCCCGCAGGGCCGAGATCATATGGGCCCGGTGGATGGAGGAAAGGCCGGTGATGGCCGATGCGCCGGGGGCGTCCAGACCGTTTTTCAGGGCCTGATATTCCGGCAGGGCGTTCAGGATGGAACTCAGCAGCTTCATAGGGGCCTCCTTTTTTGGGAACGCAGTTAAGGGCTGCATCCGCTAGGGATGCAGCCTAAACTGTAAGAATATGTAGAATTATTTGCTGTTAAATCGATTGGCGGCGGCTTCCGGTCCCTTGGTGATGACCGTGATGGCCGCATCTGCCGCCCGCCGGTAGGTCTCGTCCATGAATTCCCGCTGGTCATAAGGGAAAGTGGACAGCACCCAGTCCGCCAGATCGTAGTCGGGATGGGGCTTTGCCCCCACACCGATCTTCACCCGGGGGAACTCCTGGGAACCGATGCAGGAGATGATGCTTTTGATGCCGTTGTGGCCTCCGGCGGAGCCGTTTTTCCGAACCCGGAGCCGCCCGGGGTCCAGGGAGATGTCATCAAACATCACTAAAATACGCTCCGGGGGGATCTTATAGAACTTGGCGGCGGCCTGCACGGCCTGGCCGCTGAGGTTCATGTATGTAGTCGGCTTTAAAAGGATGAGCTTTTGCCCCTCCAGCGTGGCCTGCCCGGTGAGGGCCTGGAACTTCACCCGGTCTACTCTGGCGTGGAGTTTTTCCGCCAGGGCGTCCAGGGCCGCAAAGCCAACGTTGTGCCGGGTGTTCCAGTATTTGCTGCCGGGATTCCCCAGCCCCACCACCAGAAACTCCCCGCCGGATTTCTTCTGAAAAAACATCAGAACAGGGAGGAAATGGAGGTCTCCTCGTCAATGCGGGTGATGGCCTCGGCAAACATCTCCGCCACGGAGAGCTGGGCGATCTTTTTGCCGGTGTACTCCTTGGGCATGGGGATGGTGTCGAGGATGCGGACCTCCTCAAAGTAGCTGTTTTCAATGCGCTCCAGAGCCGGGCCGGAGAGCACGCCGTGGCTGGCGCAGCCATAGAGCTTCCGGGCGCCGCCCACCTCGGGCGGCGCCCGGAAG
>CABSAB010000241.1 GCA_902475515.1 uncultured Eubacteriales bacterium
TATCGTATTTGCTTTGAAAAAGGTTGCAGTTATCATGGGCTCCGACAGCGATCTGCCTGTGGTCAATGGGGCCATTACTCAGCTGAAAAAATTCGGCGTGCCCTTTGAGGCCCGTGTGATCTCCGCCCACCGCACCCCTGCCGCGGCAGAGGAGTTCTCCAGAACGGCAGAGGAAAACGGCTTTGGCGTGATCATTGCCGCCGCCGGAAAGGCGGCCCATTTAGGCGGCGTTCTGGCGGCACAGACAGTGCTTCCGGTGATCGGACTTCCCATTAAATCATCCTTCTGCGACGGGCTGGACAGTCTCCTTTCCATCGTGCAGATGCCCTCTGGCATCCCCGTAGCCACCGTGGGGGTCAACGCTGCGGACAACGCGGGCTTACTTGCCGTCCAGATGCTGGCCCTGTCCGATGCGGACCTGTCCCAAAAGCTTCGGGACTACAAAGCTGACATGGCCGCGTCCGTCATGAAAAAAGATGAAAATTTACAGTTGGAGGTATCGAAGCTATGAAAAAGTGTGAACAGCTCTATGAGGGAAAGGCCAAGAAGGTCTTTGCCACCAACGACCCGAATCTTTGCATTGTGTCCTACAAGGATGACGCCACGGCCTTCAACGGCCAGAAAAAGGGCACCATCCTCGGCAAAGGCGCCATCAACAACCGGCTCACCAACTATTTCATGCAGCTGCTGGAGGAAAAGAGCATCCCCACCCACTTTGTGGAGGAACTGAATGACACCGACGCTGTGGTGAAAAAGGTCACCATCGTCCCTCTGGAGGTCATCATCCGCAACATCTCCGCAGGCAGCTTTGCCGCCCGCTACGGCGTGGAGGAGGGCATTGTGTTTGATCAGCCCACCATCGAGTTTTCCTACAAGTGCGATGAGCTGAATGATCCCCTCATCAACGACTATCACGCCATCGCTTTGAAGCTGGCCACCCCCGAGGAGATCGAGACCATCAAGAAGATGGCCTTTGCGGTGAACGACGCGCTTAAGGAGTTCTGGAACTCTGTGGGTGTGACCCTGGTGGACTTCAAGCTGGAGTTCGGCAAGCTTCCCGACGGCACCATCATCCTGGCCGATGAGATCTCCCCCGACACGGCCCGGCTGTGGGATTCCAAGACCGGCGAAAAGCTGGACAAGGACCGGTTCCGCCGGGACCTGGGCGGCGTCGAGGACGCCTATCAGGAGGTCCTGCGGCGCGTCCTTGGCAAGTAAACCTACCGATTTCGCCGGTGGGTTCCGGCATCAACTATAATTCAGGAGAGATAATACGATGAGCATTAGCAAAAGTGACAGCTACGCCGCCGCAGGCGTAGACGTGACCGCCGGATACGAGGCGGTAAACCGCATCAAGCCCCTGGTAGAGAGCACCAACATCCCCGGCGTCATCGGCGGCCTGGGCGGCTTCGGCGGGCTGTTTGCCCCCAACGTGTCCGGCATGAAGGAACCGATCCTGGTCTCCGGAACCGACGGCGTAGGTACCAAGCTGAAGATCGCTTTCCGTATGGACAAGCACGACACCGTGGGCATCGACTGTGTGGCCATGTGCGTCAACGACGTGGTCTGCGCCGGGGCCAGCCCCATGTTCTTCCTGGACTACATCGCCTGCGGAAAGAACGACCCGGCCCGGATCGAGCAGATCGTCTCCGGCATTGCCGAGGGCTGCCGCCAAGCGGGCTGTGCGCTGATCGGCGGCGAAACGGCGGAGATGCCGGGCTTCTATCCTGAGGACGAATATGACCTGGCCGGTTTTACTGTGGGCATTGTGGACAAGGAGAAGATCCTGGACGGAAGCGACATCATCCCCGGGGATGTGCTCATCGGCCTTTCCTCCAACGGCATCCACTCCAACGGCTACAGCCTGGTCCGCAAGGTTCTGGACGTGGACAACGCCGACCTCACCGCGGTGGTCCCCGAGCTGCACTGCAGCCTGGGCGAGGAGCTTTTAAAACCCACCCGCATCTATGTGCGGCCCGTAAAGACCCTGCTGGAATCCGGCCTCAAGGTCAAGGGCATCAGCCATATCACCGGCGGCGGTCTCTATGAGAACGTGCCAAGAATGCTGCCGGATGGGATCTGCGCGCAGATCAGTACATCCTCCATCCCCGTGCCCCCCATTTTCTCGCTGATTCAGGAGAAGGGCAATATTCCCGAGCGGGATATGTACAACACCTTCAACATGGGCATCGGTCTTGTGATGGCTGTGGCCAAGGAGGACGCCGGGGCCGTCATGGAGACCATGATCCGCTGCGGCGAGCACCCTTACCTCATCGGCAAGTGCATTGAAGGCGAAAAGGGTGTGGAGCTGTGGTAAAGATCGCGGTTCTGGTCTCCGGCGGGGGCACCAATTTGCAGGCGCTTATTGACGCGGAGCAGCGGGGCGAGATCATCGGCGGCAAGATTGCGGCGGTGATTGCTTCCAAACCCGGTGTGTTTGCGCTGGAACGGGCGGAGAAAGCCGGAATTCCCAGCTATGTCATTGCCAGAAGCGATTATGACAGCGCACGGAGCATGACCATAGCGCTGGTGGAAAAGCTTCAGGCACTGGACATCGGCCTTGTGGTGCTGGCTGGGTTTATGACCATCATCACCGAGGAAATGGTGGAGGCTTATCCCAATGCCATTTTGAATGTACATCCCGCCCTGATCCCCTCTTTTTGCGGCCAGGGATATTACGGACTGCACGTCCATGAAAAGGCTCTGGAGTATGGGGTCAAGGTCTCCGGCGCAACGGTGCATTTCGTCTCCGAGGAGTGCGACGGCGGGCCCATCGTCCTGCAAAAGGCTGTGCCTGTGGAGGAGGGCGACACCCCCGAGACGCTTCAGCGGCGCATTATGGAGCAGGCGGAATGGGTGCTGCTTCCCAAGGCAGTGAGCCTGTTTTGCCAGGGCCGCCTACAGGTCGAAGGGCGTACCGTGCATATTCTTTGATAAAAAATCCGGCGAATACGTTACCGTACGTGTTCGCCGGATTTCTATTTTGAAACGCATTCCAAAGTCTCCCCCTTGGGGATGGTTTTTTGTGCGCAGTCATTCGGTTTTTTCCTTAGGTTTCTTGACAAAATCCCTGCTAAATGGTATCCTATTCATGGTCGTACAACTGACGGAAGTGGAGTACCACATGGAGTATGACCCTTGGAAAGCCGACCGTCTGGGCAAAAGTCCGGGACGCGTGGGCTTTTTTGCTTTCCCGGCGTGATTTTACACCGTAAAGGAGCATGAAAATGGACAAAATTGATTTGAATCAGTATCTACGTAACCATGCCTACCCCGGCCGTGGCATTTTGTTGGGCCGGTCTGCGGACAATAAGCACGCGGTCATCGCCTACTTCATCATGGGCCGCAGCGCCAACAGCCGGAACCGGGTGTTTACCCCCGTGGCCGAGGATAAGGGCATCATGACCGAGGCCTTTGACCCCAGCAAGATGGAGGACCCCAGCCTCATCATTTACCATCCCGTGCGTTACATCCCAGAAACCGGGGATACTGTTGTCACCAACGGCGATCAGACCGACACCGTCCGGGACTATATCAAGGCGGGGAAGGTATTTGCCGAGGGCCTTCGGACCCGGTGCTTTGAGCCCGATCCCCCCAACTACACCCCCAGGATCTCCGGACTGCTGCATGAGGATGGCAGCTATGCCCTGTCCATTCTGAAAAGTGCCGACGGGAATCCCGACTGCAACCACCGGTATTTCTTCGGCTATGACGCTCCCCTGGCGGGGGGTTGCAGCCGTA
>CABSAB010000242.1 GCA_902475515.1 uncultured Eubacteriales bacterium
TGGCGGGGTTGCGGGGGTCGTCCTCGGGGATGCCGGCCTCCACCTTGCCCACCAGGTCAGCGCCCACGTCGGCAGCCTTGGTGTAGATGCCGCCGCCGACTCTGGCAAACAGTGCCATAAAGGAAGCGCCCATGCCGTTCATGACCATGATGTTTCCAAGGGTGGTCGGCTCGGTGATGCCGAAGCCGAAGCGCAGGATGCAGAACCACATGGTCACATCCAGAAGACCCAGGCCCACCACGGTGAAGCCCATGACGGAGCCGGAGGAGAATGCCACACGCAGACCCTTATTCAGGCTCTCGGAGGCCGCCTGCGCGGTCCGGGCGTTGGAGTTGGTGGCGATCTTCATGCCGATAAAGCCAGCCAGCATGGAGAATACACCGCCCGTGATGAATGCAAAGGGGGTGAACTTGGACAGCATCTCGCCGCCCGTGGCAAACGCCATGATCAGCAGGATCACAAATACCACCACAAAGACCTTTGCCACCGTCATGTACTGATGCTTCAAGTACGCGTTGGCGCCGTCCCGGATGGCCTGAGCGATCTCTACCATTTTTTCGTTGCCTTCACTGTGCTTCATGACCACGCCGCGCTGATACAGCGCGAACAGCAGGGCCACTACCGCACCGGCGAAGCCAAGCAGAAAATAGGTTTCCAAAGTATACACTCCTTACGTAAAAGTTTTATTGCCCAACTATTTTACCATATTTCCTAGGGAATGCAAGAGTTTCCGCAGGATTTTCCAGAAAAACCGCCGCCTTTCCCGCAAAATGAAGTTTCCCTTGTATTTTCCGCAAAATTAGGGTATATTGGAGGAAGTATCAAGGAGGGAGCACCATGGCAAACAGCAGCATCACCGCCTTTGAAATCACCCGCACCCGGGAGCAGACGGGCTTTCGAAAAAAGAAGACCGTGGACGACGAGCTTTTGAAGATGGAGACCCCTGGTGGGGCCATCTACCTCCGGAAAAGTGCCCTGGAGCACGCCGGAGACGACTGGACCCGGCTCAAAGGCCGTATCCGCAATCTGGCCGCGGAGAAGAATATCCCCTATGCCGACCATACTGCGGAGACCTGACCGATGACACACCGTCCCCCCTTCCTGCATACACTGCGGTGAGGGGGGATCTTTTTGTATCCGTTTACAGTAAAACCGCTGGCCTATTCCTACGATGCGCTGGAGCCGTATATCTCCCAGCAGATCATGCACCTGCACCATGACAAGCATTTAAAGACCTATGTGGATAATCTGAATCAGGCGCTGGCCCCGTGCCCGTCGCTCCATGGGCTGTGTCTGGAGCGGCTGATCGTAAAAGCGCCGTCTCTGCCCAGAAGCCTGGGTGTCTCCATTTCCCGCAACGGCGGCGGGGTCTATAACCATGAGTTTTTCTTTGACGGGCTTCAGCCGCCTGAGGGGCAGGCACCATCAGGGACTTTGGAACGGGCGCTCATCCGGTGCTTTGGCAGCGTTGCGGAATTTCAGCAGCAGTTCACAAAAGCAGCCCTTTCCGTTTTTGGCTCCGGCTATGCCTGGCTGGTGTGCGGCGGAGACGGACGGCTCCGAATCATCACCACGGCCAATCAGGAGACGCCGCTCACCCGGGGCATGCGGCCCATTTTGAATCTGGACGTCTGGGAGCACGCTTACTATCTGGAGTATTTTAATGTGCGGGCAGACTATGTGCAGGCGTTTTGGAATGTTGTGAACTGGGAGATGGTCCAGCGGCGGTATGAGGGCACCGCGCAGTAAGATCATTCACGGCAAAGAGCGCTCCGCAGAATCCTCTGCGGAGCGCTTCTTCATAAACCTTTTAGAGGGTGACCACCAGGTTGCCGGTGTAGGTACCTGGTACGATGGCAGTTTCCTTGCCGTCCACGGTCAGGGTGCCAACAACGCTGGAACCCTCCTCTACCGTTAGGCTGCTGAGGTAGGAGGTACCGGCCACGTTCCAAACGGAGCCGTTCTTCAGTGTGACGATGACGCCGTTATTGACAACGGGCTGCGCAGTGTTCACGACCTCGCCCAGCTCCTCGCAGTTGTCCTTAAAGACCTTCTCCACCCGGTGGAGTGCTTTGGAGGCGGAGATGATGCCGGTCACGGTGGTATTGTCAAAGGTCAGGCCCAGGTTGCGCACGCCGTCATAGCCATTTCCGCCGCCGCCGGGACCTCCGGGGCCGCCGCCAGGGCCGCCAGGTCCACCCTCGGGACCGCCAGGGCCCTCGGCACCGGGAGGCGGTGCCATCTGCATCTTGGGGCCGGTGTCGCCCTTGACGCCGGTGGAGCCGTTGTAGAAGTCGCCGTTGACCGTCATATCCTTAAAGGTGGCGATAACGTCGTAGGTCTCCCGGGCCACCTTGTTGTCGTGAGCGGGATCATAGACATCGTCTTCCTTGGGATCGATGTAGTAGCCGGCGGGATTGCCGGGGTCGTCGGAGTTCATGAGCTGAAGGATGATGCCGTTCCCGGGGGACAGCACGCAGTTATCCGCCTCAATAATGGGGGCGCAGCCCTTGACCACAACGCTGGTCTCATCGGTATTGAACACGGAACCGTCGGTGATAGTCAGCTTGCCGCCCTCGTTGCGGAAGCACATCACGCCAAAGCGGCCTGCGTCCACAGTGGTGTTCTTGAACACGCCGGAGGCGGTCTCGTTGGCCATGATCAGGGCGTAGTCCGGCACATCAATGTGGCAGCCCTCAAAGGTGTCGATACAATCGCCGATGGAGAACGCGCCATAGCCGCTGGGGCCGGTGATGGCCACATCGCAGTTCTTGAGGTTCAGCCGGCAGCGGCGCACGCCGTCGGTGGACATGACGCCCCAGGCCTCGGAGGTGATGGTGCAGTCCTCGTACCAGGCGTCGGCATAGTCTGCCAGGTTGGTGGCCCGGCAGTTGCCCCGCAGGCCCAGCATCCAGGGCACCCGGCGCATATTGCCGGGCATGACGTTATCCTCGTAATCCGCGGGCAGCACGCCGTCCTCAGCGGAAATTTCGCAGTTTTTCACATAGAGCTTACTGTGGCCGCCGGCGAACATGGCACCGCGGGCCGCACCCTGGGTGTAGATCACGGAGTCCTCCACTGTCAGGATGGAGTCATCATCCGCCATGACCGCTGCGCCGTAGCCGATAAAGTCGTTGCCGCCGTTGCCCTCCAGGGCGATATCTGCCCCGGAGACCTTATAGGGACCCTTGCCGCCCACGGCGATGCCGTTGAAGTTCTCATCCTGGCCGGTAATCACCACGTCGATGGACTCTCCGTCTTTGATCTCGCCGTCAATGACCGCCGACAGAGCGGATTTTTCCTCGATGACGCTGCCACCCTCGGCATAGATGGCAGAACGGAACTTGTAGTTTCCGTGGGGAATGGGGTCCAGGACCTCCAGCACGATGTCGCCCTCGTAGTTGCCCGGGGCGGGGGTCATCACCCGGCCGTTCCAGGTCATGACCAGGGTCTTGCCCTCGGGGGCCTCCAGCGTGGCGCCGGGGGCGATGATGAGGCCAAAGAGCTCAGTGGTCTCCGGTACGATCCACTGGCCCTCTACTTTCTTAAATGTTCTCAAAGAGATACCTCCTTCGTATCCAAACTAAAACTAGCATACGATAAATCCTTGCGGATTGCAAGTATCATTCTGCGAGTTTTGCTATCAAATACAGAAAAATTTCCCACCCCATAAATCCCCAGAGGGGAAGCTGCGGTGCGGCAGGGTCACCGCTTGCTATCAGGACGCTTATGAGCGT
>CABSAB010000243.1 GCA_902475515.1 uncultured Eubacteriales bacterium
CGACCATGTTTCCACCGGGCAGCTCCGTGCCGGAGAAGAATTCCAGCGATGCGCCGCCGCCGGTGGAAACATGGTCGATCTTGCCGGCAAAGCCCATCTGCTCCACCGCCGCCGCGCTGTCGCCGCCGCCCACGATGGTCACGCCCTGGGCCTCCGCCATGGCTTCCGCCACAGCCCGGGTGCCCTCGGCGAAGGCCGGGAACTCAAACACGCCCATGGGTCCGTTCCAGATGACCGTGCCGGCATTTTTGATGACCTCGGCATACTGCTTCCGAGTCTCGGGGCCGATGTCCAGGCCCATCATGTCGTCGGGGATCTGGCCTTCCTGATACAGGACGGGCTTTGCATCGGCAGCGAAATGGTCTGCCGCCACGGTATCCACGGGCAGGTGGATGCGCACACCCTTTGCCTCCGCCTTTTTCAGCAGGTCCAGGCAGTAGTCAAAGGACTCCTTTTCGCACAGGGAGGTGCCGATTTTTCCGCCCTGGGCTGCCGTAAAGGTGTAGCTCATGCCGCCGCCGATAATGATGTCGTCCGCCAGGCCCAGCATGTGGTCAATGACGCCGATTTTGTCGGAGACCTTGCTGCCGCCCATGATCAGCACCAGGGGCCGGTTGGGATCGGACAGGGCCTTGCCCATGACGTCCAGCTCCTTCTTCACCAGAAGGCCGCTGTAGGCCGGCAGGAACGAGGCCACCCCCACTGTGGAGGAATGGGCCCGGTGGCAGGAGCCGAAGGCGTCGTTTACAAAGACCTCTGCCAGGTCGGCATATTTTTTCGCCAGGTCCATATTGTTCTTGGTCTCGCCGTCCATAAAACGGACATTCTCCAGCAGAAGTACCTGACCGGGCTGGAGGGCGGCGGCCTTTTCCTGGGTCTCGGGGCCCACCACATCGGCGGCCAGGTCCACAGGCATTCCCAAAAGCTCGCTGAGCCGCGCGGCTACCACCTTCAGGGAGAATTTCTCCTCAAAGCCGTTTTTGGGACGGCCCTTGTGGGAGCAGAGGATCAGCTTGGCCTTTTGCTCCAAAAGCGCCCGGATCGTGGGCAGGGTCTTGACGATACGGCTGTCGTCGGTGATCTTCCCATCGTCGTCCGTGGGAACGTTGAAGTCACAGCGCATCAGCACCCTTTTTCCGGCGAGGTCCGCGTCCAAAATGGTTTTCTTCTGATAATTCATAATGCTGCCTCCATTCCAATATTTATTATAAATGTGTTTCTTTCATCTTTCCGTGATCCTTGAGCCCGGGGAAGCCAAGATGCCGCAGCGCCTCGTAGACCGTCACGGCCACCGCATTGGACAGATTCAGACTCCGGGCCTCGTCTGCCATGGGGATGCGGACGCACCGGTCCCGGTGTTCCTCCAGAAAGTCCTCCGGCAGCCCGCCGGATTCCCGCCCAAAGAACAGATAGTCTCCGTCCCGGTAATCCGCCTCCGTGTAGCACCGGGGCGCCTTGGTGGAAAGCAGCCACATGGACGCCTCCGGATGTTTCCCGAAAAAGTCCTCCAGACTATCATAGATCTGAACATCTAAAAGGTACCAGTAGTCCAGGCCTGCCCGGCGCAGGGCCTTGTCGGTGATCTCAAAGCCCAGGGGGCGGATGAGATGGAGCCGGGCCCCGGTGGCGGCGCAGGTGCGGGCCACGTTTCCGGTGTTCTGATGGATCTCCGGAGACACCAACACGATATTCAGCATAGTATCCCCCCTGGCTGGAGAAGGTCCGCTTCCCCCTGAAACTTCTTCCATTGTAAAACAATCCGATTCAAATTTCAAGGTAAAAATCCGTGTTTTTCTGCAAAAATACGAAGAAAATCGAATTTTTTATGTCATTATGATTTCATAACCTCCCAAACGTCTGATACAAGCCAGCGGACGGCCCTTGCGAAAGCAGGAAAAAAGGAGTAGAATAAGACGAAAACGGCAGAAACGGAGAAAACCGGCCTGCCCATCCTGGAAGGAGAGATGGAATGAAGCGCCTTTCGATCCTGTTCGATCTGGACGGCACGCTGACGGATTCCGGTGAGGGGATCCTGAACTGTGTGACCCTGGCTCTGCGGCATTTTGGCCTTCCGGTGCCGGAGGATGGGTCCCTGCGGCAGTTTGTGGGCCCGCCCCTGCGGGAGAGCTTCCCAAAGTTTGGCGTGCCTGAGGACCGGGTGGAGGAGGCCGTGGCGGTGTTCCGCAGCCGGTATAACACCGTGGGAAAGTTTGAAAATTTCCCCTATCCCGGCATTCGGGAGCTGTTGGAGCGGCTCCGGGCCGACGGCCACCGGCTTTACGTGGCTACCTCCAAGCCGGAGACCACCGCCCGGGAGGTGCTGGAGAAGTTCTCTCTGGCGGAGTTTTTCACCGGGATCTGCGGCGCGGATATGGAGGGCCTGCGGGATACCAAGGACGCGGTGATCGCCGCGCTGCTGGAACGCCTGCCCGAGCAGGAGCCGCGGATCATGGTGGGGGACACCGTTTTTGATATCGAGGGTGCGGCCCGCCACGGGATTCCCACGGTGGCCGTCGCCTGGGGCTATGGGAACAAGGCCGACTTTGGGGGCGCCCTTTGTGTGGCGGACTGCCCGGAGGAGCTTTACCAATGTCTTGCGGATATGGCGGGAAGTGGTTGAAAAGATTGACTTTCCGTAAAAAAACAATATAATAGATATATTGCACAAATGGACGCTATATATAGGGATGATGCTATGAAATTATTTGGAAATATGCGCCGCAAGGGCACAACGGGCCATGGAGATTCGGAGGCTGCCGAGAGAGCCGGTATCCAGCCGGAAGCGCTGGAGGAGACCGAGTGGGATTCGGAGATGGCCGAGGCGCCTGCCGACGCCCTTTACGAGGAACTCGAAGCGATGGATGACGACGCCCTGCAGGCCCTTTTGAAGGAGGAGATCGCGCAGGAGGAGGCCGAAGACAGCGCGGAACCGCCGGAAGAGGATCAGAACGCCGATGACGCTGCGGACAGCGAGGACGGCGGCGATGATGACGGCGTTGATGCGGAGTGCGGCCCGGAGGACGGCGAAACGCCGCCCAAAGGAAAGCGTAAGATTACGGTCAAGCGGGTCCTGATCGTGGGCCTGAGCTGCCTGGTGGTAGTGCTCATCGGCTGCGGGCTGTTTGTGAATTATCTGCTGGGGCTCATCAACTATCAAAGAGCCAACAGTGACTTCTTCAAAACGGTCTCCGATCCGGCAGCCCTGGCTGAGGAAAAGGCCATCAATGATAAGTATGCGGCCATGGACGAGGCGGCGCTGGATTCCTCCCTGGAGGCCACTCCCGATGATCTGGCCAAGTGGGATAAGGCCCTGGCTACCGTTACCGCAAAGGATTCGATTTATACGGTGCCTCTGGACGAGGATGTGTACAACATTCTGCTGGTGGGCACCGACGCCCGGGACCTCTCCGAGGCGGCCCGGTCTGACACCATGATCCTGGTGTCCCTGAACCAGAAGTCCAAGACCATCTACCTCACCAGCTTCCTCCGGGACTGCTATGTGTCCATTCCCGGCTACGGCAATACCCGGCTGAACCATGCCTATGCCTATGGCGGGCCTGCCCTGCTGATGGAGACGCTGGAAAGCAATTTCAAGGTCCATGTGGACCGCTATATTACCGTGAACTTCTATTCGTTCATGGACATCATCGACATTTTGGACGGTGTTTGGATCTATGTGACTGAGGAGGAAGCGGAGGTCACAAACGACTACATCTGGTCCATGAACAAGCTTC
>CABSAB010000244.1 GCA_902475515.1 uncultured Eubacteriales bacterium
TTCTCGCCCAAGTGGATTCCTCCGTGGGCGGCAAGGTGGCGGTGGACCTGAACGCCGGGAAAAACCTGGCCGGGGCGTTCTATCAGCCCAAGATGGTCATTATGGACCCGGACTGCCTGAACACCCTGCCGGACCGTGTCTTTTCCGACGGGATGGCGGAGGTCATCAAGTATGGCTGCATCTGGGACAAGGCGCTGTTTGAGCGGATCGCCCGGCTGGGGGCCCGGCAGGGGATCATGGCGCACATTGAGGACATTCTGCTTGCCTGCTGCGACATCAAGCGGCAGGTGGTGGAGCGGGACGAAAAAGATACGGGCCTGCGGATGCTCTTAAACTTCGGCCATACGTTGGGCCATGTGTACGAAAAGGCCTACAATTACGAGACCTATACCCACGGTGAGGCCGTGGCGGCGGGGATGGTGAAGGCGGCGGAGCTTGGCACGAAGCTGGGGGTCACCCCGGAGGGGACGGCGGCGGAGCTCGCGGCGGTTTTGCAGAAATTCTCCCTGCCGGTGGAGATCAGGGCTACCCGGGAGGACTACGCCGAGACCCTCACCAAGGACAAAAAGAGCGACGGGGCGGACATCTCGTTTATTGCCCTTAGAGAGATCGGCAGGGCAGAAGCTGTGAAGCTGAAAAAGCAGGAATTGCTTTCCCTGCTGTAGAGGAGGAAGGCGGCTTGAACGTAACCATTACACCGGGGCTTCTCCGGGGGACCATCACCCCGCCGCCATCCAAGTCCCAGGCACACCGGGTGATCATTGCGGCGGCGCTGGCCGTAGGAGAAAGCGTGATCTCCCGGGTGGACCCATCCCAGGACATCACGGCCACGCTGGGGTGCATGGAGGCCCTGGGGACGAAGGTAACGTGGAAGGACGCTTCTACGGTACGCATTGCAGGTATTGGCGGCAGGCGGGGGGAGACGGCTCCGGCGCTTTTTTGCGGAGAATCCGGCTCCACCCTGCGGTTTTTGATCCCCATTGCCTTGGCGGTGGCCGGGGGCGGGGAATTCCATGGAAAGGGGCGGCTCATGGAGCGGCCCCAGGAGCCTTATTTTGAGATTTTCCGGGAGAAGGGGATTGCCTTTTCCCGGGAGGATGATACACTATATATAAAAGGCGCCCTGACGCCGGGGGAATACCGGCTGCGGGGGGATGTCTCCTCCCAGTTTGTGACGGGGCTGCTGTATGCCCTGCCGCTGCTGCCCGGGGACAGTGAGATCGTCCTCACCACGGAGTTAGAATCGGCTGGGTACATTGACATGACCATCGATGCCCTGCGCGCCTTCGGTGTTGCTGTCACAAGGACGAAGCGGGGCTGGCAGGTGCCGGGAAACCAGCGGTATCTGGCGGCGGATGCTTCCGTGGAAGCGGACTACAGCCAGGCGGCGTTTTTCTACGCGGCCAAGGGGCTGGGAAATGATGTGGCGGTCACGGGGATGAATCCCAATTCCCATCAGGGAGACCGAATCATCCTGCCCTACGAAAAGCGGCTGGATGGACCGGGAGAAGAGGCCCTGGATGTGCGGGAGTGCCCGGACCTGGTGCCGGCGCTGGCCGTTCGGGCGGCGCTTCGGGCCGGGGAAGTGACCCATATCACCAACGCCGCACGGCTGCGGATGAAGGAAAGTGACCGGCTGGCGGCGGTGACAGAGGTTTTGAATGCCTTGGGGGCGGATGTGCGGGAGGAGCCTGCGGGGCTGACGATCTATGGAAAAGGGGCCCTTTCCGGCGGGACGGCGGTCTCAAGCTGGAACGATCACCGGATCGCCATGATGGCGGCGGTGGCGGCCACCCGGTGCGAGCAGCCCATTACCGTGACAGGCGCGGAGTGTGTTAGAAAATCCTATCCCGGCTTTTGGCAGGATTATCAAACCCTGGGCGGGAGATTGGAGGCGGCGGAATGAATTACACGATTTTCGGAGAGTCCCACGGGCCTGCCATTGGCGTGGTGCTGACGGATGTGCCCGCGGGGATCGCCCTGGACGAGGAATTTATCGCCGGGGAGCTTTTGCGCCGGGCCACGGGGAAAAACGCCCTCTCAACGGCCCGGAAGGAGAAAGACCGGGTGGAGGTCCTCTCGGGGGTATTCCAGGGAAAGACTACGGGCACGCCCCTTGCCATGATGATCCGCAACGGCGACCAGCACTCGGGGGACTATGCGGCCATCCGGGATCTGGCGCGGCCGGGCCACGCGGACCTGCCGGGGTTTATCCGCTATGACGGATACAACGACTACCGGGGCGGCGGACACTTCTCCGGACGGCTGACGGCGCCGCTGGTGGCGGCGGGGGCCGTGGCGAAGCTGATCCTCCGGGAACGGGAGGTTTCGGCGGCGGCGCACATTGCGGCCATCGGCGGGCTCCCGGACGAAGCCATTGATCTGGCACGGCCGGATATGGCGGCGCTGGAGGCCTGCGGAACGAAGGAATTCCCCACCCTGTCCGATGCGGCGGGGGCGGAGATGCAGAAGCTGATCTTACAGTGCCGGGAGGAACAGGATTCCATCGGCGGGATCATTGAATGCGCGGTGACAGGCCTGCCCATGGGGTTGGGCGCACCGGACCTGGACCGGAACGCGGAGACGGAATTTTCCCGCCAGGTATTTGCCATCCCGGCGGTAAAGGGGCTGGAGTTCGGCGCGGGCTTTTTGCTCTCCGGTATGCGGGGCAGTCAGGCCAACGACCCATGGTACATGGATGGCAGGACATTTTCCACCGGGACCAACCACAACGGCGGCATCCTGGGGGGCATCACCACGGGAATGCCTGTGGTGTTCCGGGTGGCCATCAAGCCCACGCCCTCTATAGGCATCCCCCAGAAGACGGTGGATATGAAACGCGGAAAGGACGCGGAGATCACCGTCACCGGGCGGCATGACCCCTGCATCGTCCACCGGGCAGTGCCGGTGGTGGAAGCGGCGGCGGCCCTGGCGGCGGTCAACCTGATGAAACTGTAACGGGAAATGAGGCAAGACGATGAGTGAACTGGATACCCTGCGGCAGGAGATTGACCGGATCGACAGAGAGATGGTCGGGCTCTTTGAGCGGCGCATGGCCGTGACGGAGCAGGTGGGAGAATATAAGCAGAAGACCGGCATGGCGGTGCTGGACAAGACCCGGCACCGGGCGGTTTTGGAGAGCAAGGCGGAGCTGGTGAAGGACCCGGCCCTGCGGACAGATGTGACGTTATTATATGAGACGATCATGGGCTTTTCCCGGCGGCAGCAGCGGAAGATCGTCCGGGAGGGCGCGGAGACAGAGAGCTTTGCGCGCATCCGGGCGGCAATGGAGAACCGGCGTGAGCCGGTGGGAAATCCCCGGGTGGTCTACCAGGGCGAGCCGGGGGCCTACAGCGAGCAGGCCAGCCGGAATTTCTTTGGAGAGGATGTAAACGTCAAGGGCCTCCGGCAGTTTGAGGACGTTTTTTTGGCCATTCGGGACGGGAAAGCGGACTACGGCGTGGTGCCCATTGAAAACAACTCCACCGGAGCCATCCGGCAGGTCTACGATCTGCTGGCCAAGTACGAATTCTCTCTGGTGGGGGAGACCACGGTGAAGGTGGAGCACTGCCTTGCCGCGCCGAAGGGGGCGGACTTTTCCACCATTACCCATGTGTATTCCCACGAGCAGGGGATCTTTCAGAGCGAGGAATTTTTGAAACAGTATCCGAATTGGGTGCCTGTTTCGGCCATGGATACGGCGGGCAATTGATGGCGCTGTAGTTGATTT
>CABSAB010000245.1 GCA_902475515.1 uncultured Eubacteriales bacterium
GGGAGGTGCGGTGCGGGCAGTATAGCCGTTGCAGCTTCCGCCGGGGTTTACGGTGCCGTCCGGATTCAGATAGGCCACGGGGACAAAAATATTCATATACTGATGCTCTTTGCTGAGAATGTGGGTGGCATAGTAGACAAAGCGCAGCGCATAGTGCGTTTTGTCTTCGCTGAGCCGCCATTGATCCCGGTACTGTGCCCAATCCAGGGTCATGTGGTCAAAGTCCAGCTCCGGCAGTACCACCGGACGGAAGCCCGGTGGGCCTCCCGGTCCTTCCATGGGCGGCATGTGGTGCAGCTGTTCATCCATTGTGATCTTCCTTTCTGAATGTTCGTGTCGGGAATTGGAGGTTGCAATCTCTTCGGGAAATTCTTATAATTTGAGTATCAAAGCGAGGGAGGGGTATCCATGCTCACCAAAGCGCAGCAGACGCTTTTGGCACAAATCGCCCGGCAGGAGGATATGGTTTCCGCCAGAGAACTCTGCCGGGAATTTATTCGCAGCACCGACGCTGCGGTATCCACTATGGGCGCGCCCAGGGACCCGGGGCAAATGATTCTTTCGCTTCTGTTCGGGGCAGTGTATCCCTCCGCCCGGGCTGATACGCTGTTTGCCGAGCTTTCCGGAAACCGGTATGAAAATTATATGCTGACCGTTCTGGCTTCGGAGAATGCCGGGATCGACTATGCCGCCATCGCGGCGGAACTGGATCAAACCCCCGGCTGCTGGTGTGTTCCCTATCAAAACCGGCTGGTCTGTCTCAGCGGCTGTGACCGTTCCGGTTCGCCGTTAGAATATCGGCAGACTGTCCAGGCCATACTCCGGGATATGGTCCGAAAATACGACCTGTCCGGCGGGATCAGCCGCCCGTTTTCCGATCTTGCCGCCCTGCGGGACTACTATATTCAGGCGTTGGAGACTCTGAAAACCATTTTCATTTTACAGAGGGGGCCACGCCTTGCCTCCTATGATGATTTTTTGATGCTCCGCCTGTTTGACGGACTCCGGGACACCGTGGCGGTGGACGATTTCGCTCTGCCGGATATTCAAATCCTGCAATCCTATGATGCACAACACAACACGGAGCTGTGCCGCACCATGCTCTGCTATCTGGTCTGCTCCAAAAACATCGGCAGCGCCGCCAGAGAGCTGAATATCCACCGCAACACCGTCCATTACCGGGTCAACAAGTGCATTGATATGCTGTCCGAGTTGGATTTCTCCGATGATTATATTACGTTTTTGCTGATGCTGTCGCTGTATATCGCGGAATATGACGATTACAAACGGCGGAAGGAGGCCGGTGAATCCTGGCGCAGCCTATAAATATCCCCTTTGGAAAATTGCGGCGGATGCGGCCTGCATCCGCCGCTTTTGTGTTTTGGCTTAGGCCCGCACATACTCGGCGGCGCTGACGCCCGCGATATACCCCTCGTTCAGAGCTTGGGTCAGAGCAGTGAATACGCCCTCGATGTAATCCACGCCCACATCGCCGGAAACCATGATGCCCCGGGTGGTGTCTCCCGCGGCGTATAGACCCGGAATCGGCTTTCCCTGCCGCAGCACAGAGGCATGGTCGTCGATGGTCATACCGCCCACGGAGTTTTCATGGAACAGCTTCAGTTTCAGTGCATAGAACGGCTCCTGAGAGATGGGCAAGCGGGGCTGGGGCGCTCTGGGAGGCGGCGCACCCGGGCCATCCTCGTCGTCCATATCCATGGGCGGCATCCCCGGCGCTTCGTCCGGCATGGTGTGAATGTTTTCGTTGTAGTCGGCGATCTTGGAACAGAAGTCTGCCCGGTCAAAGCCCAGTTTATCCGCCAGTTCCTCCAGCGTGGGGGCGCTGACCACGGCGCCGGAGGCTTCCTCCTCCGCAAGCACCTCACGCCAGCGGATCATAAACTTGTTCAGGTCCATACCGGGAGATTGGGGCGGCCGCTTCATGGCCTCTTCCATAGTGGCTTTTGCAATGTTATCATCCACCACCCGCCAGCACAGCCATTTGGGATCGTCCGCCAAGGGGCTGATTTCACCGCCGCCCAGCCGGGCCGGGAACAGATTGCCCTGGGAACCAAACTGCACGCCGCTGTTTCCCAATGCGATATTCAGGCTGACGCAGGGATAGGGGTGCCGCATGGGGCCAAACATATTGACCCGGCAGTTTTCATAGTCAATGTCCGCGCCGATCTCCTCACACATGGTGATCCCGTCGCCGGTGCAGCCTGCCCCGGCAAAAATATGGATGGGCTCCTTTCCGGCGTTGTCATAGAACCGGGGCCGAATTTTCTCCATCAGCTTTCGGTTTCGGCTGAATGCGCCGGTGGCAATGATAACGGCCTTGCAGGATATCTCAACATCCCCGCCGCTGTCTCTGGCCAGCACGCCGGTAATGGCGCCGGATTTGTCGGATAGCAGCTTGACGGCGGGGGTGTTGTATAAAATCTCGCCGCCCTTTTCCAAAAGGTCATCCCGCAGATGGGTGGTGAGATACCAGCCGCCCTCACCGGGACCGATCATGTTGTCGATGCGGGTATAGTTCCGCTCCCAGGCAAATGTCCCCTCCAGGCTGAGGCCCATGGGGCCACGCCGCAGCTCATAGTCTTTTGTGAGATTATGCTCGTCGATCATCCAATCGGCAAATTCAGCGTTGGCCGCAAACATCCGCCGCAGGAGCTTGGGGTCTACCCGGCCTTCCGTTTTCTCCATAAACTGCTGAAACTTCTTTTCGCGGGTATCCTTCACTCCGGCAGCTTGGTGCAGCTTGCTCCAATGGACCCGAAACCCGGCGGCGTACCAGGCGCTTCCGCCGACCTCGTGCATTTTTTCCAAAACGATCACCCGGTGGCCGCAGTCGGCATTTTTCGCGGAGGCCACCATGCCGGCGGCTCCGGCGCCGATCACGCAGACGTCGCAGGTCTTATAAATCGTTTCGTGGGGCGGAAGCGTCGGCTCCGGGTGGGATGGATCGGAGATGCAGGCGTTGTGGCAGACCCTGACACATTTGCCGCAGGAGATGCATTTACCGGGATCGATCCAGTATTTTGCGTTTCGGAATGTGATGGCCTGCACGGGACACTCCACCCGGCACTGGTGGCAGGCGGAGCAGAATTCCTGATTGATCTGATAGGACATGGTGGTTCCTCCTTATTTTGATAACAGGCGCTCCCCATCCGGGAGAGCGCCTGTTTGTGCTTTATCGGGCCAAATATCTCTCGTGGGCCGCTTGATAGCACTGGGTAATTTCGTCAATGCCCATGGACTCCACCTGCTGAACAAACGCTTCCCAATTTTCATCATTGATCGGCAGATCCCCCACGGCAAAGGACATGGCTTTCTCCTGAACCAGGGTGTTGATGTCCGAATACCCGGAAGTGATCTCAAGCTCCTGTGCGTTCAGGTCCCCATACAGCACACCGCCATCGCCGCGCGCTTGTGAGTTCCAGAACTCCTGGGCGTCCATCTGCTGTTGGTTGGACAGCTTTGCGGTATTCGCCTCCGGCATTCCAATTTTGGGCATTTCAAAAGCCGTATAGACCGAGGTGGCAAAGAACAGGGGGAGACCGTCCGGATTGTTCAGCACCAGGTCGGTATAATGGTAAGTACCGTCTGCGTCCACCGTGTAGCTTTCGTCCTCTTTTCCGAAGTTCAGGGCCAGGGTGCCTTCGTCTGTGTAGATCCAGTTACAGGCCTGGATCAGAAGCTCCGGATTGGGGCAGGTGGTGGTGATGG
>CABSAB010000246.1 GCA_902475515.1 uncultured Eubacteriales bacterium
CCATGCCGGAGGTCACATGGCCAAAGCCCGCATAGTTGCCGTCCAGGAAGGTGGAATCCTCGTGGACGATGAAGAACTGACAGCTGGCGCTGTTAAAGTCGTTGGAGCGGGCCATGGAGATGGTGCCCCGGACGTGGGAGATATCGTTCTCTACACCGTTGGCGGCAAATTCGCCTTGAATGGTCTCATCAAGGCCCCCGGAGCCGTTGCCGTCGGGGTCACCACCCTGGATCATAAAGCCGGAGATAATCCGGTGGAAGGTCAGACCGTCGTAAAAGCCATCCTGGGCCAGCGTGCAGAAATTCTCCACGGAGATGGGGGCGGTGTCTGCGTCCAGTTCCAGCGTGATAGTGCCGTAGTTTTCAATCTCGATCTCCGCGTGGTGCAGGCCTTTGTCAAAGGATTTCTCGCCGCAGGCGGAGCACAGGACCAGCAGCAGGCAGGTCATAAGCAGATAGAAGCGTTTCATGAAAAACCTCCAAAATTAACAAAAATCGTATGGATATTATAGCAGACCACCGGGTGGCTGTCAAAGAAAAACCCGGCAAAACGCCAGATCTGCGTTCTGCCGGGAAATCTTACCGATTGACAGTCTTAAGAAATGCCTGCGTACGTTCGTGCTGGGGGTTATCAATAACATCCTCCGGCCGTCCCTGCTCCACGATGACACCGTCGGACATAAAAATCACCTGGTCGGAGACATTCCGGGCAAACTGGATCTCATGGGTGACGATCACCATGGTGTGCAGCTGCTCCGCCAGCTCCTTCATGACCCGCAGGACCTCGCCGGTGAGCTCCGGGTCCAGGGCGGAGGTGGGTTCGTCAAAGCAGAGGATATCCGGTTGCAGCGCCAATGCCCGGGCGATGGCCACCCGCTGCTGCTGGCCGCCGGAGAGCTGGTGGGGATAGTTCTGCATCCGGTCGGAAAGACCCATTTGCCGGAGCAGCTCCACGGCCTGTGCTTCGATCTCGTCAAAGATCTCCCGTTTCCGGGATTTGTAATCCGGCTGTTCCTGGGCGAGAAGCTTTTTCGCCAGCATGACGTTTTCCAGCGCCGTATACTGGGGAAAAAGATTGAAAGACTGGAACACCAGACCGAAGTGAAGGCGCTTTTTCCGGATCTCCGCCTCTTTCTGGGTGGCGGGATCGTCCGCATCAAAGAGGGTCTCGCCAGAGACCTTGATCTTCCCCTGGTCGGGGCGCTCCAAAAAGTTCAGGCACCGCAGGAGGGTGGTTTTACCGCTGCCGGAGGAGCCGATGATGGAGACCACGTTGCCCTTGTCCAGGGAAAAGCTGATATCCTTCAGGACCTCGGTGCGGTCAAAGGATTTTCGAATGTGTTCGACTTCTAAAATAGCCACGGTCCCACCTCCTTAGCGGAAATAGCTGAGCTTCTGCTCCAGCTTCGTAAAGGCAATGGTCAAAAGGCCGTTGCAGATCAGGTAATATACGGCCGTGAAGAACAGCGGCCAGATCACGCCGGAGATGCCCTGAGAGCCTTTCATAAAGGCCTGCCCTGCCCAGATGATCTCCTGGAGGGCAATGATGCGGGCAAGAGACGTGTCCTTGACCAAGGTGATGATCTCATTGGACATGGGGGGCACGATACGCTTGATCATCTGCAGCAGCGTGATCTTCCGGAAGATCTGGCCCCGGGTCATGCCCAGAACCTTGCCGGCCTCCTCCTGGCCCTTGGGGACCCCCTGGATGCCGCCACGGTAGATCTCGGAGAAGTAGCAGGCGTAGTTGATGATAAAGGCCACCGCGGCCGCCAGGAAGCGGCCTGCCTCGCCGCCGCCCCAGATGGGGTTATGCAGCACCAGCCCGGGGAAATAGTAGATGATCAGCAGCTGGATCATCAGGGGCGTGCCCCGGACCACCCAGACAATGAGCTTTGTTACAAGGCTCAGGGGCCGAAACCGGGACATGGAGCCAAAGGCAACCACAAGCCCCAGGGGAATAGCGCCCAGCAGTGTCGCGAAAAACAGCTTCAGCGTCTGCAAGAAGCCCACGTTCAGGGCAGGCAGTACGACGGGAAGCTGCTCAAGTATCAAATCCATAGATGTTCCTGCTTTCCGTGATATTGCGCGGCAAGGCGCCGCAGACAGGCAAGCAGAGAGCGAAGGAAGCCCCCGCTCTCTGCCAGGATCATTTCAAATACTTACTGCGCCATGACGGCGGCCTGGACCCCGTAGGTCTCGGCGGTCTTCATCATGGAGCCGTCGGCATAGCTGGCGGCGAAGAAATCGTTCAGGGCGGAGACCAGATCGGAGCCCTTGCGGAAGCCAACGCCGTACTCCTCGCTGTTGAGATTGATTGTATAGGTGAGATCGGCGTAGCTGGTGCCCTCGCCCACCATGGCCGCGGCCATCAGGGAATCGATGACGGCGGCATCGGAGGTGCCGGCGGCGACCTCCATCAATGCGTCGGCCTGGGTCTTAACGGGGGTGCAGCTGGCGCCCAGGGCAGTGACCTCCTGCTCGCCGGCGCTGCCGGCTTCCACGGCGAAGGTCAGCGCCTTGACGCTCTCGGTATCCTGATACTGGTCTGCCACATCCTTGGGAACGATGACCACCTGGGCGTTGTTGCAGTAGGGCTTGGAGCAGTCCATGGCAGAGGTGACCTCGGGGGTCAGGGTCATGCCGTTCCAGACACAGTCGATGGTCTTGCCGTCCAGCTCCATGATCTTGTTATCCCAGTCAATCTCCACGAACTCGGCCTTGACGCCCAGGCTCTCGGCAAAGGCGCTGGCCATGTCGGCGTCGAAGCCGATCCAGTTGCCGGATTCATCCTTGTAGTCCATGGGCTCAAAGTCGGTGATGCCCACCACCAGGGTGCCCTTGCCCTGGATATAGGAAAGATCGCTGTCATCAGCAGGGGCCTCAGCAGCCGCGGATGCTTCGGAAGCGGCAGGGGCTTCCGAAACGGCGGAAGATGCGGAATCGGTGCCGCAGGCGGCCATGGAAAGGACCATGGCTGCGGCCAGCAGCAGAGCAAACAGTTTTTTCATATGTATTCTCTCCAATCATTGCGGCCCTGGGGCCGTGTTCAAACTGGCTATTATATTATCGAATTATTACGCTAAAGTCAAGAGGCGGATGGGAGAAATCGAATTTTTGTCTGATTTGTGCAAAAAAGCTTCGGCCCTGGCCGAAGCTTTTTCCGGTTCACGCCGGGTGGTTTTTCTGATAGAAGAACATAAACGCCCCGGTGCCGCAGATGATGAGATAGCCCCAAATGCTGTATGCATCCGGCAGCTGGGCAAAAAATGCCCAGCCCAGCAGAGCGGAAAAGACGATCTGGGAATAGTCGTATACAGAGATCTCCTTGGCCGGGGCAAACCGGTAGGCACTGGTGATGGCCAGCTGGCCTGTGCAGCCGAAAGTTCCCGCCAGCAGCAGGCATCCCAGCTGGGCAAGGCTCATGGGGGCATGTATGGCAATGAAAAAGGGGAGGCACACCAGGCAGGAGAACGTAGAAAATACAAAAACGATCAGGCTGGAATCCACCCCTTTTTTGCTCATGAGCCGCACGAAGCTGTAGGCAACGCCTGCCCCGAAGCCCCCCAGGAGACCGACGAGCGAGGGAATCAGCGACATATTGGAGGGGGTGGGCTTGATGATCAGAAGACTGCCCAGGAATGCTGTGACGACCCCCAGCCCCTGGACCACTGGGCGCTCCTGCTGGCCCGGGCGTGCTTCGGCACTCTGGGGCTTTTGTGC
>CABSAB010000247.1 GCA_902475515.1 uncultured Eubacteriales bacterium
TCCCCGCCCTACTCCCTTAGCAGGGGAGCCCCTTCGGCCTCTTGGGTACTTCCGCATACCAATTGATGGGAGAAAAGTTGGCGGAGAGAGTGGGATTCGAACCCACGGTTCCATTGCTGGAATCACCGGTTTTCAAGACCGGCTCCTTAAACCGCTCGGACATCTCTCCGAATCGACTGTGATATTTTATCAGTTGAATCCGCGTTTGTCAAGAGCATTTCCCAGGGAATCCACGTTTTCCCTGCTCCGGACCGTTTATTTTGCCCGGGGAAGGCTCCAGCGGTAATGGGCGGACAGAAACCGAATCAGGATCACCGCCGCAGCACCCAGGTTCATGGCCCATACTCCGGGAAGCACCTGCCACAGCGCCGCACACAGCAGCGCCCCCGCCACAGATGCGCTGGCATAGACATGCTTCACAAAAATATACGGCGTATTCCCCGCCATAATATCCCGCAGGACGCCGCCGCCCACACCGGTGATAACGCCCACAAAGGTCAGCAGGAACAAGCTGTACCCCTGTGCCTGGGCTTGGGCGGTCTGCACCCCGATGACGGTAAAAATCCCAAGGCCCACGGAATCCATGACCAGCAGCATCAGATCATAGATCCGCTGATACCGCTGGAACAGCCGCCGGCTCCAGGGGAGAAATACCAGCACCGCCGTGAACAGCGCAGTCACCGCATACACCGGCTCCCGGAAGGTATTGGGCGGTGTGATCCCAAGGATCAGGTCCCGGAGGATGCCGCCGCCCACGGCTGTGGTCAAAGCCAGGATCATCACGCCGAATACATCCATATCCTTTTTCATGGCGGTCATGGCTCCGGAGACGGCAAAGGCTACGGTACCGGTAATTTCCAGGCTGTACAAAAACAGATTCATTTCTTACGATCCTCCGAACGCGGGGCGGAAAAGCGCAGGCCGCAGGGCCCCGTATAGTAGTCCACGGCCTTGCGGATCATCCGCTCCGGCACCTCGAAGTGCTCCGCCAGAAGTGACGGCTCTGTAATGCCCTGCCGCACCGCTTCGCAGAGGGCCTCATAGGGAATCACCTGGCGGATGGCCCAACGCTCGGCCCGGATCTCGCACCGGCCCCGCTCATCCAGCGGCGTATAGCGGCCATAAAAGCCGCCTGTGATGCAGTGGCCCAGCTCGTGAGCCAGCTTTTCAGTCTCATCGGCAGTGCCGGTGAGCTTCCACGGGTCCATGGCAATGGCGCAGGTGCCGTCCGGCAGGGGCACCGAAAGTGCCTCCGCCACAGTCATCGGGCGCAGGTCCACGGTAATACCCTCCTGTTCGGCGCACCGGTAAAGTGCCAGTAATTGCTTCATTTGCCTCGTTTCCTCTGTTCCGTTTTGAATTTCACATAATCCCGCACGTCTTCCCACAGCGCGTCAATATCCTCCGCTGTGAGATCCCGGTCCCCGCCCCACAGGGCGGCTTTGATCTCCGCATCGCCCGAAGCCGCGCCGGGGGCCTCTACCAGGGCGGATTTGCTGACGCCGAAATAGGCCGCCATCCGCTCAATCTTATCGATCCGGGGGTAGGTCTTTCCATTGATCCAGTCGGAGAAGGTGGGCATGGGGAGCCCAAGCGCATCGCAGACATCCTTGGGTTTGACGCCCATGGCATCCATGTGGCGGCGTATATTTTCCGCCATGATCTTCCGGTTATCCATATCGCTCATTTGCAACAGCCCCTTTGCGGCCATTATACAGCACGGATTAACCGAAGTCAAGTCCTGAGCAGCTTCAAAAAATTTTCTCTTGACATTTCGGTTTATCCGAACTATAATAGGCTTGCCAGGCACCGTTTTCCCTTTGTCAGGCGAAGATGCTCCCACCGATGTGCAAGCTGTATCAACTGTGGAATTCGTTGATTTTATACGGTTTCTGTATCTTTTGGCTTGCATTTGGCCCTCTTCCCGCCCCGAGGGCCATGGCAGGCAAACGGTGCATGGCACCCGCCGGCGCAGCCCCACCGCTGTCTTCTTTTTTACCCTCGTACTTCGGTTTAACCGTATTTTTATTTTTTGCTAAAATCGGTAAAATCCGGTCAAACCGTACTGTAGCCATTTTATCGGATCTGCTATCCCATAAAACGGACATCTTTGAACCAGGAGGCGAACCCTATGGATCATACCCGAAACACATTCCCCGCCGCATCATCCTGCACCGCGCAAAGCGGCCAAACAACGGGCCAAACGGCTGTATGCATCCGGGCCACAGTCGGACCGGTGGTACTGGCCGCGGGTACGGTCCCGGTGCCGGTGCTGGAGCTGGCGTTTCGCTGCAGCGGCGGCGCAGTCTGCACCCGGCGATTCCTTCTGGACCGAAGACATTTCCAGCGGCTGCAAGGGTTTCTGGAGGACTTTCTGGGGCACCCCATCCGGCGGTTATGGACGCTGGACCCCAAGATGCTGGTGGGGCAACAGGGGCTGCTTCCCCACTTTGCGGGGACCGGCCCAGGGAAACCGCCGCACGGCGGAACAGATCGGCCAGGCTGAGTCCCTTTGGCCTGGCTGCACGGGAGGAATTTCTCCCGGGAAGAACGAAAGGAGGAATCCATGGGCAAACGAAAAACCTGCTACTCAGTCAAAAGCCTGGAGGCCCTGTGGGAGCGGTACAAAGAGGACTGCGACCATCAGAAAGTCCTCACCTACAACTACAGCGCCTCCAGCCGCCAGTATACGCCCCAGGAGCTGCAAAAATGCATTGCATACACCATTGAGGGCTTCTGCGTATACGCTGGGCTCTCCCAGGCGGCCTTTCGGGAGCGCTATGAAAAGAACCCAAAATTTTTGGATCTGGTGACACGGATGCGGGAGGAATGTGAGGTGGACGCCTGGCGGAAATTTGAGCTTCAGCAGCTTCCGACACAACTGGCGGGGCGCTGGATGGACCGCTACGGCAGCAGCGGCCAGGAACCCCCGGAGGATGGCACCCTTACACGCATCCTGGAGGCGGTGGGCCATGTGGAGTGATGTCTTCACCCCCAAGCAAGCTGAGCTGATCGCCGCATTCAAGCAAGGAAAGCTCCGGCGCATCAACATTCTGGAGGGCTCGGTGCGCTCAGGCAAGACCTTTGTCAGTCTGGTGGTCTTTATGCTGTATGTGGCCTCCATGCCTAAATCCGGGAACTATCTCATGTGCGCCAAGACCCTATACACCCTGAAGCGCAACTGTCTGGACCTGCTGGTGGAGCTGACGGGCAGGCAATTTACATACTCGCTGGCCGCCAAGGAGGGGCGCTTATTGGGGCGGAGGATCTATCTGGAGGGCGCCTGCGACGACCGGGCCGAGGCAAAGATCCGGGGGCTCACCCTGGCGGGGGCATACTGCGATGAGCTCAGCCAGATACCGGAGGACTACTTTGCCATGCTGCTGTCGCGGCTGTCCGTACCGGGGGCCAAGGTGCTGGCCACCACCAACCCTGATTCACCCATGCACTGGCTCATGCGGAACTACCTGGAAAGAAAGGACCTGCTGGACCTGCTTTCGGTGAAATTCCTGCTGGAGGACAACTGCTTTCTGGACCCGGAATACATCCGGCGGCTCAAGGCGGAATATCAGGGGGTATTTTACCAACGGTTCATTCTGGGCAATTGGTGCGTGGCCGAGGGGCTGGTCTATGACCTTTCCGGTCTGGACTATCTGGCCGACGCGCTGCCCCTCTTGAACGGCGGGCGCCGG
>CABSAB010000248.1 GCA_902475515.1 uncultured Eubacteriales bacterium
CATAGGCTCGATGGCGCCCGGACCGTGGATGGGACCCGCGCGGCACACTATGAAAATACTGTGCTGATCACCGACGGCGAGCCGGAAATTCTCACCGTCACCGAGGAAGAAAGCAATGAATATCTCTAAATCGGATATTGTCATATCCCTTGCGGGGCGCGACGCGGGCAAGCTCTTCTACGTGGTCTCCACGGAGGGAGAGTATGTGCTCCTGGCCGACGGAAAAACCCGGCGGCTGGAAGCTCCCAAACGCAAGAAGCTGAAGCATATTCGCTTTGTTGCTCGGAGTGATTCCAAGGTCGCCAAGAAGCTCTATGCAGGCGACAGTGTACCGAACAGCGAGTTACGCAGGGACCTGGCCGTATTTGGCCAGACGTTTGACAGTCAGAACCAAGGAGGCTGAATAAATCTTGGCAAAAGACGACGTAATTGAGCTTGAGGGCATCGTGGTCGATGCTTTGCCGAATGCGATGTTTTCCGTGGATATCGGAAAGGGTCATACCATTCTGGCGCATATTTCCGGCAAGCTCCGGATGAACTTTATCAAAATTCTTCCGGGGGATAAGGTCACCGTGCAGATGTCTCCCTACGACCTGACACGGGGTCGCATCACCTGGAGAAGCAAGTGAGACAACACGCTTGTCAGTATGGAGGTTAAAGTATGAAAGTAAGACCGTCCGTAAAGCCCATGTGCGAGAAATGCAAGGTCATCAAGCGCAAGGGCCGGGTTATGGTGATTTGTGAAAATCCCAAGCATAAGCAGAGACAGGGTTAAGAAAAGGAGGTGCAGAGTTAAATGGCACGTATTTCCGGTGTTGATCTGCCGAAGGATAAGCGGGTCGAAATTGGCCTGACGTATATCTATGGAATCGGCAGAAAGAGTGCGAAAGACATTCTTGAGAAGGCGGGGATCAATCCCGACATCCGAGTAAAGGACCTGACTGACGATCAGGAGGCCGCCCTCCGTGACGTCATTGATAAGGGCTACACCATTGAAGGTGATCTTCGTCGTGAGGTCGCTTTGAACATCAAGCGTCTCACGGAGATCGGCTGCTACCGTGGCGTCCGCCACCGCAGAGGCCTGCCCGTACGTGGTCAGCGTTCCAAGACGAATGCCAGAACTCGCAAGGGTCCCAAGAAGACCATTGCTAATAAGAAGAAGTAAAGGAGGGATATGTAATGGCTGCAAACAAGAAAAAAGTGATCAAAAGACGCCGCGAGCGTAAGAACATCGAAAAAGGTGCCGCGCATATCCGCAGCTCCTTCAACAATACCATGGTGACCATTACCGATCTGAACGGTAATGCCATCTCCTGGGCTTCCTCCGGCGGCCTGGGCTTCCGTGGTTCCAGAAAGTCTACGCCCTATGCCGCCCAGATGGTCGCCGAGACCGCTGCCAAGGCTGCTATGGAGCATGGCCTCAAGACCGTGGAAGTGTATGTCAAGGGTCCTGGCCAGGGCCGTGAATCCGCCATCCGTGCGCTTCAGTCCGCTGGCCTGGAGGTCAACATGATCAAGGACGTGACTCCCATTCCTCATAATGGCTGCCGTCCTCCCAAACGTCGCCGCGTATAATCGCAAAAGGAGGATATTAAGCAATGGCTAGAAATACACAGCCTGTTCTCAAGCGCTGCAGAACGCTGGGCGTTTCTCCTGCCGTCATGGGTTACAGCAGAACTTCCAACAAGAACCCCGGCGGCCAGCGGAGAGTGAAGAAGAGCGAGTATGCAACGCAGCTGACTGAGAAGCAGAAGGTCAAGTTCGTTTATGGCATCCAGGAGAAGCAGTTCCATGCTTACTATGAGAAGGCTTCCAAGATGGCCGGCAACACCGGCGAGGTGCTCCTCACCATGATCGAGCGGAGACTGGATAACGTTGTCTACAGACTGGGCTTTGCTTCCACCCGTCGTGAGGCCCGTCAGCTTGTGAACCACGGCCATTTCACCGTGAACGGCAAGCGCGTGAACATTCCCTCTTACCTCATCAAGGTCGGCGATGTGATCGCCGTGTCCGAGAAGAGCGCCTCCAACGCGTTCTTCAAGAAGCTCAAGGAGGACGATGTCTTCACCGCCACCCCCAAGTGGCTGGATCGAGACAAGAATACGCTGCAGGGCAAGGTCATCGCCGCCCCCGAGCGTGACGATATTGACTTTGAGATCGCCGAGCATCTCATCGTCGAGTTGTACTCCAAGTAACACACCACCCTCGATTGTCTGTAAGCTGAAACAAATGCGATGTAAATCGCTGTTACAAGGAGGGTATTTCCTATATGGTAGAAATTGAAAAGCCCCGCATCGAATGCATTGACTCCACAGAGGATACTTCCTATGGCAAGTATGTGGTCGAGCCCCTGGAGCGGGGCTACGGCACCACCCTGGGAAACTCGCTGAGAAGGATTCTTCTCTCGTCTCTGCCTGGAACCGCCGCGACTTCCATCAAGATCGCCGGCGTCCAGCATGAGTTTTCCACCATCCCCGGCGTCAAGGAGGATGTGACCGAGATCGTCTTGAACGTCAAGAAGATCATCGCGAAGCTTCACTGCCAGGGTCCCAAGACCGTTTATATTGAGGCCATGGGCGAGCGTGAGGTCTGCGCCGGCGACATCAAGGCGGATGGCGAGGCAGAGTCAGCTTATCCCGACCTGCACATCTGCACCCTGGGCCCCGATGCCACCTTCAATATGGAGATCACCATGAGCCACGGCCGCGGCTACGTTTCTTCGGATAAGAACAAGTCCGCCCAGACCGTCATCGGTGTCATCCCCATTGACTCCATCTATACCCCCGTCTATAAGGTGAACTACTCGGTAGAAAACACCCGCGTGGGCAATATGACGGACTATGATAAGCTGACTCTGGAGGTCTGGACGGATAACACCATCAGTGCCCGGGACGCAGTGAGCCTCGGCGCCAAGATCCTTACGGATCACCTGGTGCTGTTCACCGACCTGAGCGAATCCGTGGCCAGCAAGTCCACTGTGGTGGAGAAGGCGGAGAATGTCAAGGAAAAGGTGCTGGAGATGAGCATCGAGGAGATGGACCTGTCCGTCCGGAGCTTCAACTGCCTCAAGCGTGCCAATATCAACACCGTGGAAGACCTCATCAGTCGTACCGGCGAGGATATGATCAAGGTGCGTAACCTGGGCAGAAAGTCCCTGGAGGAGGTCCAGAACAAGCTGGCGATGATGGGCCTTAGCCTGGCCAGCGACTCCTCTTCCAACAATAACTAAGCATACCCTTTCGCAAAGGAGGTAATAAGAATGTTCGGAACCCGTAAACTCGGCAGAAATTCCGCTCAGCGCAAGGCTATGCTGCGTCAGCTGACCACAGATCTGCTGGAGAAAGGTCGTATCGAGACCACTGTCACCCGGGCTAAGGAAGTTCAGCCCGTGGCAGAGAAGATGATCACTCTGGGCAAGCAGAACACCCTGGCATCCCGCCGGAGAGCCCTCGCCTACATCACCAAGGAAGATGTAGTGACGAAGGTGTTCAAGGAGCTCGCTCCGTCCTATGCGGAGCGTAACGGCGGCTATACCAGAATCACCCGTATTGGACCCCGTCGCGGCGACGCCGCCGAGATGGCTGTCATTGAGCTGGTGAAATAAGGTTTGCACCAAGTAAAAACCCGCGCCTATGGCGCGGGTTTTTTGCACATTTCCGGAAAAGGAAATAACCCTGTAGAGGATGGCGT
>CABSAB010000249.1 GCA_902475515.1 uncultured Eubacteriales bacterium
TCATGGAGAATGCGCCCTTCCCCGCCCCGGATACCAACAAAATTCTTAATTTTTTATAAAGACCGTCACGACTCTGTTGACAAAGTAACAATGTTATGGTACATTGTTACGCGAGGTGAGAATATGGACGAAAATTTGATAACCAAGAAGGAATTGCTGGAACTCACCGGCATCTCCTACGGGGCCCTGTACCGCTGGAAGCGTATGCAGCTGCTGCCGGACGACTGGTTCATCCGCCGGTCCACCTTCACCGGCCATGAGACGTTCTTCCCCAGGGAGAAGGTCCTCCAGCGGGTGGAGGAGATCCAGGAGATGAAATCCCGCATGAGCCTGGAGGAGATTGCGGCTTACTATCAGCCCGGCGTACCCGGCGAGGTCTCTATGACCCCCACAGAGGCCGGTGAGGCGGGGATCGCCGTGCCCCCGATCATCAACCAATACCTGGCTCTGCGGCCTCTGGAGACATTCTCCTATGAGGACCTGCTGGGACTGTATGTCTTCTCAGAACTGCTCAAAGAGGGGCAGCTCTCCCGGGACGAGGCCTTTGAGGCGGCTCAGGCGGCAGCGAATACCGGGGAGGTCTCCGAACCGGTGATCTATCTGGTGCGGAAATACGGCGTGGCGTTTTGCGTCACCGCCGGAGAAATGCAGAAGATCTTGTTTGACAGTAGTTCCACCGTGGCAAAGACCATGGTGGTCAGCGGATATAGGGCGGCGCTTTCTGCGCTGCTCACAAAGAAAGGAGTTACACAATGAATCCCGAAGAAATGAAGCAAACCGTAGAAGAACTCAGTGCCCAGGTGGAATCGCTCACCGAGCACCTGGAGGAGACCCGGGAGGAGCGCAGCGCACTCCTGCGGGAGCGGTTCGACCTCAAGGAGCAGCGGCGGTATTTCCGTGCCCAGCTCCGGGAGGCCAAGGCCGCGGAGAATATCCAGCGCCAGGAGGAGATCCACGGCCGTTTGGATGAACTGGAGGAAAAGCTCTCCGCAAAGGAGACGGAGATCGAGGCCCTGGAGGGCCGGATGGAGGACCTGGGGGACCAGGTGGAGGATCTGATGGAGGCTCTGGGAGAGCTGTCCGGCGACCAGGAACCCCAGGATCACGAGCCGCAGCCTGCGGATGGGGAGGACTGGCTTCGGGGCACCATGGTCCGGCTCAACGGCCTGGTGCAAAAGGGCTTTAAAAAGGTGGCGGACACCCTGGAGAATATCGACTTCGAGCAGGTAGGCGAAAATGTCCAATCTGCGGCGACCAAGGCGGCAAAGACTGTCTCCGGCGTGGCTAGCGATGCGGCCAAGTCTGTGGAAAATGCCTGGAACGAGGCCAAAGAGAACCGCCAGAAGCCTGGCGGCGTGGGAGATTACCGCGCCTCGGGAAGCAGTGTGCTGGACGGCGGCTGTTATAACCGCATCAGTGTTTCCGGTTCCTGCAAGATTTCCAGCGATCTGGTGTGCCGGGAGTTCCATGCCAGCGGCAGTGTCCGAGCCTGCGGCGGCGTGGATTGCAGCGGCAATGTCCGCACCAGCGGCGCCTTCCACTGCGGTGGCGCATTGGCGGCGGAGAGCCTCAATAGCTCCGGCAGTGTCAAGGTCCAGCAGGGACTGACTGTGAAGGGGAATATCCGTTCCTCCGGCGGCCTCAGCGTGGGCGGCGATCTGAAGTGCGCCGAGCTCCACGCCTCCGGCGGCCTCAAGGTGGAGGGCGATGTGGAAGCCGAGCGCTTCGAGACCTCCGGCGGTGTCAATGTGTCGGGCATGATCAATGCCGACGAGATCGCCATTCAGCTGGCTGTGGGCCAGAACCAGGTGGGAGACCTGGGCGGCTCCAAGGTCACCGTCACCCAGTCTGTCTCCTCGGGCCTGCTGTCCTCCCTGTGGAAGAATGCCGGGGGCAGTCTCACCGTCTCCAGTATTGAGGGCGACGAGGTGGAGCTGGACCGGGTCAAGGCCAAGGTGGTCCGCGGCGGAAGCGTCGTGATCCATGGGGGCTGCGACATCGACCAGGTGGAGTACACCGAGACCTGCACCGTGGAGGAAAATGCCCGGGTGGGGAATTGCGTGAAGGTATAAGCGGATGCTGTATCTGCTGTATTTCGGCATGCCGTTTCTCGTGAGTTGTTTGCTACAGTATGCGCTTTGCCGTAAGTTTGAAAGCGCGGCCCTTCGGCTGATTCCCGTGTATGCGGGAGCGCTGCTGGCAGGAGTGGCATTGCTGTATCTGAAGACCGGGGCCTTTGCATTCCTGATCGGAGCATGCGGCTTTGAAGGTCTGGTACTGCTGGTCGTTGCAGGCTGTATCTTCTTAGGCAGCGGCCTGGGGTTCTTACTGAGCCGTGGAGAAAGCGTATAGTGTATTGGTATAACCGCCCCTCCGCAAGCATACAGTCTTGCGGAGGGGATTTTATGCAGGAAGCACTGATCGAACTGGCCCTGCGCCGTGCGGGGTATGGAAGCTTGGAGGAATTTCTTTCGGCAAAGGGCCTTTCCGGCAGCGAGGCGGCGGAGGTGGCCCTGACGCCCTATCTTTTGGGCTATGATCTTGTTCGGGTCAGGGCCGGCGATACCTTCGCGTCTGTTTCAAGGCAGGCCGGCAGCAGCATCCGGGCCGTGGAACTTGCCAACCCCGGTGTAGACTCCCGGCAGCTGCGCATTGGCCAGCTTTTGGTAGTGCCCTATGGCTTTGACCTGGTGCCCATGGATACGCCCATGACCTCTCAGCTGCTCCGGTATATCCTCCGGGGACTCCAGGCCCGGTATCCGTTTATCCGTCTGGACGTAATCGCCACCACGGCTTATGGACGGCGGGTGGAGCGGGTGCGGCTGGGCAGCGGCCCCCGGCGGGTGTATTACAACGCAGCCCATCACGCCAACGAGTGGATCACCGCCACAATGCTGTGCCAGCTTCTGGAGCAATATGCCCGGGCTGCGGCATTTGTAGAAAAAATCCAGGGAGAGGATGCCGCAAAGCTCCTGCGGGACACGACACTGGAGCTGGTGCCCTTGGTCAATCCCGACGGGGTGGACCTGGTGAACGGCGCCGCCACGGAGACAGAGGTGGCCTCCGCCCGGAATATTGCGGAGGATTTCCCGTCGATCCCGTTCCCGGAGGGGTGGAAGGCCAATCTCAAGGGCGTGGACCTGAACCTCAATTATCCCGCCCAGTGGGATCAGGCCCGGGAGATCAAGTTCAGTCAGGGGTATAACGCCCCCGCACCGCGGGACTATGTGGGCGCTGCGCCGCTGGATCAGCCCGAAAGCCGGGCGATGTTTGACACCACCGAGGAATTTGACCCGGAGCTGATCATTGCCTGGCATACCCAGGGACAGGAAATATATTGGAAGTTCCTGGACATGGAGCCTCCCGGCGCCCGGGCTCTGGGCATGGAGATGGCCTCGGCCTCCGGTTACCAGTTGGAGGATGTGCCCTATGCCTCGGGCTTTGCTGGGTATAAGGATTGGTTCATCCAGGACTTTAACCGTCCCGGCTATACCGTTGAGGCGGGGCTGGGAGAAAATCCGCTGCCTCTTTCCCAGCTGCCGGATATCCTGCGGGATAATCTGCCCATTTTCCTGCTGGGACTTACGGGGGGAGACCCGTCAGCCTGGGAACGGCAGAGCCCAAGCCGGGAGACCTTTGCGGAGGGACCCGCACCGGAAGAGACCGCCTGGGGATAAAAAACACGGAGCT
>CABSAB010000250.1 GCA_902475515.1 uncultured Eubacteriales bacterium
GGGGGATTCCGGCCTCACGGGCAGAAAGATCATTGTAGATACTTACGGCGGATAGCGGATGATCGCCGCCGGACGCAGGTCAAACACCTGCTGCACCGCCTCGGCCAGGCGCTCGTCACTGACTGTGCCGGTCCCATAGGTGTCCACCAGCACGGATACGGGCTTTGCAACTCCAATGGCATAGGCAAGCTCGATCTGGCAGCGCTTGGCAAGGCCCGCCGCCACGATATTCTTGGCAATGTGTCGGGCCATATAGGCAGCGCTTCGATCCACCTTTGTGGGATCCTTGCCCGAGAAGCAGCCACCGCCATGGGCCGCGTAGCCGCCGTAAGTATCTACAATGATCTTTCTGCCCGTGAGGCCGGAATCCCCCACGGGGCCCCCCACCACAAAGCGTCCGGTGGGATTCACCAGAAACTTGGTCTGCGCATCCACCAGCTCCTCCGGCAGTGTGGTCCTAATGACCTTCTCAATGATCTCCCGGCGCAGGGTCTCGATGTCGACCTCCTCACTGTGCTGAGTGGAGATTACCACCGTGTCGATGCGTTCCACCGTTCCATTCTCCCCATACTGCACCGAGACCTGGCTCTTGCCGTCGGGCCGAAGCCAGGGCAAAAGCCCGCTTTTCCGGCACTCCGTGAGCTTATGGGACAGCTGATGGGCATAGGAGATGGGTGCCGGCATCAGCTCCGGAGTCTCGTCACAGGCATAACCGAACATCATGCCCTGGTCCCCTGCCCCGGTATCGTTCTCATCGTCAAAGGCATGGTCGACGCCCATGGCGATATCCGGGCTCTGGCCGTCGATGGCAGTCATCACAGAGCAGGTATTGCCGTCAAAGCCGTATTCGGGCCGATCATAGCCGATGGAACAAATCACCTCCCGGGCAATGCCGGGAATATCCACATAGCACTCCGTGGAGATCTCGCCCATCACGAATACCATACCCGTAGTGGTGATCGTCTCGCAGGCCACACGGGCCATGGGGTCCTTTTCCAAAATGGCGTCCAGGACCGCGTCGGAGATCTGGTCACAGATCTTATCGGGATGTCCCTCTGTGACAGACTCCGAAGTAAAAATACGTTTTGCCATACTATTCACAACCTCTTTCCAAACATACAATAAAAAAGCGCCCCGCATTGCGGAGCACATCCAGATAAAAACCTTATCTTTCGATTTGCACCGCCGGATTTGGCACCTTGCAAACGCAGGTTGCCGGGCTTCATAGGGCCGATCCCTCCACCACTCTTAATAAGGGCTTATTCAATTTGAGGCTATTATAGCATACATTCGTCATTTGTCAACGAAAACTCCGTACAAAAGACCGGACATGGAAGCGCGGTCTTTTGTGAATTCTTACGCCTATTTTTGCGTTGCTTGCTACGGCCCGGGCCATGGAACGGGAGAGGGTTCGGCGGGCGGATTTCCTGCAGCAGACGGGCCGGCAGCGTGATTTCTCCCGGTCTCAGATCGGGACCTTTGGGCGGAGTGAGGCTTCTAAGTCCACGTGGGTGGCGAAAAAGGCTGATGCCGGTATTGCAAAAACCGCGAAAAATGCTATAATGGGATCAGGCGGTGATCGAATGTTTGTGGACGTTGAAATTGATCAGTTTACCCCGTGTCTGCTCCATAAAGCGAGCGGAAAAATTGTGGATACCACATACGCCGCTGCAACAAAGGACGATCTAACCGGCCTAACGAAAAAGGGTTGGCTGTTTAACTGGCGGCATTCTTCTTTGAAAGACAGCGAGATATACAAACTTACCGTAAAGGGAGATCACGAGATTCAAGGCCTGGTCGCAGTTGAAAACCGCCCCGGAAGCCACGCATACCATTTAAGCCTGGCGGAGAGTGCCCCGCATAACAAGGGGGAACACAAGCAATACGACGGTGTTGGTGGTCATCTATTTGCGATTGCCGCTCAGAAATCTGCCGAAGCGGGATATGGTGGCTTTATTTATTTTGAAGCAAAAAACCGTGAGCTCGTACAACACTATCATGAAAAGTTCGGTGCCTTCCTGATTGGGCGGCCACACGAATATTCTATGATTATCGATGAAGATGCCGCAGCTAGACTTTTGTCCGCTTA
This sequence comes from uncultured Eubacteriales bacterium, assembly GCA_902475515.1. Lineage (GTDB taxonomy): Bacteria > Bacillota > Clostridia > Oscillospirales > Oscillospiraceae > HGM13006. The sequence continues at coordinate 2,090 of CABSAB010000250.1, forward strand.
TACGCTGGAGGGAGAAGATTTATGACAAAACGAGTTTTGATCCAAGCAAGGGAACTTGACCGGGCCGCCGAAAAAGCCGGAGGCTATGTTGCTGCACCCGGTTCTTTACGGACCGACCCGAAGGCCGAGCACGAGTTTTCTGTAATTCGGAACTATTCCCTGCAGCACAAGATCCCCATTCCTGAGCTAACAGCGGATGACTATGCGCGGATGGGTCTGAGACCTCCCAGAGCATAGAATTTGCACCCAATAATTTCATATAACCAAGCCCGCGCCCATCTGGGTGTGGGCTTTTGTTATACCCATTTTCGCCGGTGCCGGGCACAGCAGGCATACCCGCACGGGGGCCGCAACCTCCATATATAACAGCGCAGCGGGTTCGATTTGGAAGCGAAGATAAACCCGTCCGGTGTATGGAAAAAACCCTAAGGCTTTTTCATCACCTTAGGGTTTAATCTGAGCTGGTGCGCGAGGCGGGACTTGAATCAGTTGTATGCGTTTTTTTCCTGTTTTACCCTGTGTTATGCCGTTTCAAATCTTATTGAAATTCAAGCGTTTCTTGCATCCATGCAATACATCCGTTTTAATGCTTGTTATTGCAGCAAGGGAAAAAATAAGGGAAATTTATGCCCTTGCCGCTTTCACAATCTCCCCTTCTCTTCTTGCCAAATCAACTCCAACTCCTGTACGCTGCATCCTGTTTGCTTCCATGCGTTGACTCCGGTGCCACGGTACAGGTTTCGATCTCCATACCACGCTTCGCAAAGTGCTCCCACATGCCGGCAATGCCGCAGATTGCGGAGCCCTCTGTTCTCCTGCTGTCTGACCGTTTCCTTTGTGATGTTTAATTGTTCGCCGACCTTTTCCATGGTCAAATTCCCAAAATAGCGAAGCTCAATCACTTTTCTCTGTCCGGGCGCCAGCTCGCCCACCGCCTCCCTTACTACCCCTTGGATCTGTTTTTTGTACATGGATTGCTCCACGTCTTCAAAGTTATTCTCCGGATCGGCTATGACGTCTCCCAGCGTCATATTTTCTATTTCCCCTCCAAGCGGGGCATCTAAGCTGGCCGCATAGCAAATCGGCTCTTGTCTCTGCCTTTTTGTCCTGCACCCAATTTCTTTTGCGAACTCCGTCTTGATATAAAACGCCAGCCATCCGATGAATGCCATTCCTTCTGCCGGTCGGTACGTCTTCACGGCCTCACAGAGGGCTATATATCCGCACTGGTACAGATCATCAAATTCAATAGATGGACGCCATTGTTTCCACGCTCTGACCCACCGGGCCGCCTCTGAGCGTACAAACGCTTGAACCTGCTCCCAGAGCTGGGGCAAGCGCTCCCGCTCCCCGGCCTGGATCATGGAAGCCAATTCCTCGTTGCTGTGCTGCATCATCATCCCCCCAGAATAAAATGGGCCGGAACGCCAACATGGCGCCCGGCCCGGATCCCTGTAGGCCTTATAAAGGCTTCTACATTATTTCAAAGTCCGCTTTCCCGCTGAGATGGGTGTAGGGAATTTTCCCACTGATGGCGTGAAGGTCGCTTGCCCCCACGGGGCGGGGGGTTCCGGCCAATCGACTGCCGCAGGG
>CABSAB010000251.1 GCA_902475515.1 uncultured Eubacteriales bacterium
TGTTTAAGGGGTGTCCAGCAGCTCCAACAGGAGCTTTGCGCCGGCCTTGAGGCCGAGATTTATGTAGGCGTCCTCGATGGTGTTGGCGTAGCTTAAGATCAGGGAGCGCACGTCGTCGCGGATCAGACTGTCCGCGATATGCTGGTCCAGCTGCGCGTCCAAGGCGTCCCAGGCTGTTTCGATGGCCTGTTCATAGTCCGGCGGGGGTGGGGAGGGCCTTGTGGCGGAGATCAGGAGGCTTCCGACTTCATACAGGTTTGCCCGCTGGAGATAGAGGTTTAGGTAGCTACTCATAATATTCCTCCTTGCTTGTTCATAAAAAGTTTACAATTAAATAAATTCGTTCTTAAATTTATTTATACGACTTTGTAGTGCGATTATATATTATAAACAGAACAATGTCAATAAGAAAAATTAATTTTACAGTGAATTAATTAACTTTGATTTGAAGAAGTTTGCTAAATAGTGTATAATTGCACCAAAAGGAGGCGGGCGCATGGGAACTATGACAAAAAAGATAAAAATTCTTTTGGTAGAAACAGGAATTACACAGAAAGAGTTAGCTGAACGCATTAATACAAGTCCTGGAAACCTTTCTGGAAAGTTAAGTAGAGACAATTTTTCCGAAAAAGAACTTCAAGAGATAGCCGCCGCCTGCGGAGCGGAATATGAGGGAAGCTTTATCATGAAAGACAGTGGGAAACGGATTTAAGTCCGTTTCCCTTTTTGCGGGTAACACTTTTATCAAATTTGCAGGATGTAATGGTAAATTCGATAAAGAGCGTTCCCGCAAGGAGGGACGGATCATCCCCTAATAAAAAGACACCCCCGGAGCAACTCCGGAGGTGTCTTGCGCATTTAGTGGGTGCCGGTGCCGGTTGCGTTTCCGGTGCCGGTCCCTGCACCGTTGGCAGTGCCGTTGCCGTCTCCGGTCACAGCATTGCCAACAGCCTTCCCAGCGTTGCCGATGGCATCGCCGGCATCCCGGGCGGCATCGCCCAGGTCATCGCCGGCCTTGCGGAGATCGTCGCCCGCAGTGTCGCCGTTCTTGGTGTCGGTGTTCTTCTTGTCAGTGTCCTTGGTATCCTTGTCGTTCCGGGTGTCATCCACGATAGAGCCGGTGGCGCTGTCCATGGCGGAGTCCCGGTTGCTGTCGCCCTTGGTGTCGTCCACGGTGCCGTCGGTGTTGTCCGTGACGCTGCCGGGGTTCTGGGTGGGCGCCGTGGTGGCGGTGGCAGTGGCGGACGGGGATACGGTGGCTGCGGCGGTGTCCTTGTTATTGTCTGTGCCGCAGGCGCTGACGGTGAGCATCAGAGCCAGCACAAGGCCCGTAAGGGTAAAAATATGCTTTTTCATTTCTTGTTCCTCCTGCAATTTTGGGTTTGGGCCTAGTTTGTCCCGAAAATCGCCGAATCACTCGAAAAAAAGCCTGTAATTTCTGGAGAAATGCGGGGAGATTTCCCCAGGAGACAAGGCTTGCCCTGGGAGGAAAGCTATGGTAAAATAAACGGGAATGTATGCGGAGTTTTTGGGAACCCCATGGAAAGGAGCTGGACGGATGAAAGCCTTTACCATTGGAAATAATGACGCCGGCCAGCGTCTGGACCGGTTCATCGCAAAAAATGTGCCCCTGCTTCCGGCGTCTCTCAGCCAGAAGTACATCCGTCTGAAGCGGATCAAGGTCAACGGCAGCCGGGCCCAGCGGGATACCCGGCTGCAAGCGGGCGACCTAGTGGAAATGTATGTCAATGACGAATTTTTTGACAAACCCAAGGCGGAAAATGCTTACTTGACCGTCTCAGCGCCCCGGCTGAACATTGTCTATGAGGATGAGAACATCCTCCTGTGCGACAAGCGGCCAGGCCTTGCAGTGCATCCCCACGACGGAGCGGAGTACGGCAGGACGCTCATCGACCATATCCAGGCGTACCTCTATGCGGGGGGCGAATGGAAGCCCCGGCAGGAGAACGCCTTTGCACCGGCCCTGTGCAACCGCATCGACCGGAACACCGGCGGCATCGTCATTGCGGCCAAGACCGCCGAGGCACTGCGCATTTTAAATGAAAAGATCAAAAACCGGGAGATGGACAAGCGCTATCTGGCGGTGATCCACGGGGAGATGTCCCCGGCAGAGGGAAAACTGACAGGCTATCTCTTTAAGGATGCCGCAAAACACCGCGTTTATGTGACGAAAACGCCCCAAAAGGGGGCCAAAAGCTGCGAGACACAGTACCGGACGCTGGAGCGGCGGCGGGACCTTTCCCTGGTGGAGTGCAAGCTCATCACCGGACGGACCCATCAGATCCGGGCGCAGTTTGCCCACGCGGGGCATCCCCTGCTGGGCGACGGCAAATACGGCAAGGCCGAGACGAAATACGACCGGAAATATCAGGCATTATATGCCTACCGGCTGAAATTTGCCTTCAAGACTGACGGCGGAGCGCTGTCCTATCTGGATGGGAAGGAGTTCCGGGTGGCCCAGGTGGATTTTGTGACGGAATACTTCCCGGAGACCGCCAAGCGGCTGGAGGTCCAGGCCCGGTAAGGATTGCATTTGACCGGGAAAAATGCTAAAATATCAAGAATACGCAAAACGAAGTAAAAACGCTGGAGGTGCAGAATATGGTGGAGGCGCTGAAAACTTATTTCACGACCATCCGGCCTACGGCCATGGTGCTGCTTGCGCTGCTGGTGGCGCTGATCGTGGCCTTTTTCATCAAATACCGCCGGGATATGGCCCCACGTATGGGCACCCTGGAGTGGATACACAATTTTGAACGGCCAAAGCTCAGCTTGGACGGCAAGCGCCGCCCCATGGAGCGGCGGGACCTGCCGGTGATCGTGGGCCTGGTGGCGGTCTATGCGGTGGTGGCCTTTGTGAACCTGGGCTCCAACCAGGCGCCGCAGAGCTTTTATACCTTTACGGAGGAGAATGAGCAGGTGGTTATCGACCTGGGAAGCGCTCAGCGCCTTTCGGGAGTGATGTACTACACGGGCCTGTATCCCGGCTCCTACCGGTTGGAGTACAGCGCCAACGGCAGCAACTGGATGGCCCTGAAAAATCCCGACGCCCAGCCCGACGAGAACGGGGAGATCGATGACACGCCCATGCCCCAGAGCTATGCGGACCTGTTTAAATGGCAGTACGCCAAGACCTCCGGGGAGATGTTCCGGACCCGGTTCCTGCGCATCACAGCCAGGAATCTGCCCATGGAGCTGGGGGAGCTGGCGCTGTACGATGAGGATGGGCTGCTTTTGGATGTGAGCGGTGTGGACAGCGTGCTGCTGGACGAGCAGGACACGGTGCCCAGCAGCCCCAGCTGGTATAACAGCATGTATTTTGACGAGATCTATCACGGGCGCACGGCCTATGAGCATATCCAGAACGTGGAGCCCTATGAGATCACACATCCGCCCCTGGGAAAGCTTTTGATCGCCCTGGGCATCTCCATCTTCGGCATGAATCCCTTCGGCTACCGGTTCATGGGGACCTTCTTCGGGGTGCTGATGCTGATCCCCCTGTATATCCTGATCAAACAATTGTTCGGCAAGACCAAGGTGGCCATGTGCGGCACGGTGATCTTTGCCTTTGAATTTATGCACTTCACCCAGACCCGCATCGCCACCATCGACACCTACGGTGTGTTTTTCACCCTGATGGCGTTTTTGTTCCTGTGGCGC
>CABSAB010000252.1 GCA_902475515.1 uncultured Eubacteriales bacterium
ACAGCCGGTGACCGCCGAGAACAGCCCCGCCTCATACCACCGGTGCATTTCCTGCAGATACTTATGGTAGCCCTCCTGGTCGAAGGAGGACATCACAACGCCGTCCTTCTGGAACAAATCGGAACCGGCGCCGAACATACCGGTCTTATAGCCGGGCACGCCAAAGCCGCCGGAGGTGTGGTATTCGTCCTGGCTGGTCTCGTCCATCATAAAGGCGTCCGTGCAGCCGTAGGCGTCCTTGAAGGCGGACAGTACGTCAAAATAGTCCTCGTAGGTCACCGGGGTCTCCAGGTCCAGCTCGTCCAGCCAGTCCTGGCGGATCACATAGCCCTGGGTGTTGGAAAGGTCGCCGAAGGCACCGTAGAGGCAGGCGTATCTGCCGTCGTCGGTGACGATGTCCTTTTCCGCCCCGCGGGTCTCATAGGCGGTGAGATACTCGGGGCAGTTTTCCTCGATATAATCCGTCAGGTCCACGATGATGCCATCGTCCAGCGCACCCACGGCGCCGCCGCTGTAGCACTCCACCGCAGCGGTGACCAGGTCGCAGTAATCGCCTGCCGCAGCCATGAGGTTAAAGGCAGAGAACATCTCCGCACCGGAGACGGTGGTCCAGTCGATGTTCACGCCGGTGGCCTCGGAGATGGCCGCCACGGCGGGGATATCGGTGATGTAGTCATAGATGCCGGGCATGGTGCTGTTGAAGGGAGACCAGAAGGTCAGGGTGATGCCGGCGTCCGCAATGGGGTAGGAGATGCTGCTGTCCGCGGCGGAGATGGCGCCGGTGTAGGTATCCACGCCGGGGGCCTCCAACGCGGAGTCCGCAGGCTCGGCGGCGCTGTCCGCCCCAGGCGGCTCGGTTGCCGGGGTCGAAGCCACAGGGGTTTCCTGCACAGGTTCCGATGCGGATGACACAGCCGCATCCGCCGCACTGCCGGATTCCGTTCCGCAGGCGCCCAATGCGCCCAGCAGACAGATCGCCAAAAGCAAGGCCAATACACGATCAAACTTTTTCATAATATCCTCCTTAATGCGTAATAGGGGTTTCCGATTGTATTATAAATTTTCTCCGGCTCCGGATGCTCTCAGATTCTCGACCAGATTTTTTTCAATTTTCGCATTCCACGATGAAAATCCGCAGAGAATTTGTTATAATAACGCTGTAACATCAAAAGGAGGCTGCAAAATGAACCTGTTGTGGATCGATGAGATCGTCCCGATCCCCGACGTGCTTCGTTCCATGGAAGCGCTTTCCGGGGTTTATGCTGCCGCCTCCATCCCGCAGGCGGAGGAAGTGCTCCGCGCCCACAGGATCGACCTGTGCCTGATCTCCGACAGCCTGCCCGGCGGAGACCCGCTCTCGCTGTTCCCGCCGGATGCCGGGGACGGCCCCGTTCTGGCGGTCATCGGCCATGCTTCCAGCCTAGCCTTTGCGCAGCGCGCCATGGAGCGGGATTGCTGCGGATATTTGACGGTCCCCGTATCCGGCGGCGCCCTCTGCGCCCTGGTCCGGCGGATGACCGCCCGGGCGCAGCAGCGATCCGCCGCCCGGCACTGGCGGGAAAGTCTCCCGATGATCCAAAACGCCTTTTGGCAGGCCCTGATCGACCGCCGTATCCCGGCGGAGGAAGACACCTTGCCAGCCGCCGCGCAAAGGCATGCGGTGGAGCTGCCGGCCCAGATCATGCCTGTGTATCTGAGATACCGAAAACCCGAGTGTTCTTCCGGAGACGGTGCTGATCCGCTGTCCGTTTTGCTGTGCCCGGCATACTTTTCGCCGCTGCAAGTGCAGGTGACGACACTGGGCCGTCATACCCTGCTGTTCCTGCTGTTTGGCCCGGCGCTTTCTTCCGACACAGCCGCCTCAGGCTGCAGCCGGCTGCTTGCGGCCTGTCAGGAAAAGCACCTGCACACGGTTTGTATGCTGGGGACCCCCTGCGACTGCCGGGCACTGCCGGAACAGGCCGCCCGTATGGAGCAGGCCGGACAGAATCAGGTGTATTTGGACAACCATCTGCTGCCCAGCACCCCCGGTATGCTCCCCATGGACACGCCGCCGCAGCCCAACGCGGAAAAGCTCTTGACCCTGCTGGACTGCGGAATGTTTGAGGAGACCATGGAAACCGCCAGAGCGTTCTTTTTCCATCCCGATGTGGTGCCCCAGATCAATGCGCACTTTCTGGAGAATTACAAATATCAACTGCTGGACGGCCTGCGGAAGCTGGAGCTTGTTCGGAAGCACAGTACCGATATCCTCGTGGACATCCCCTCGGAGCTTATGACGCAGGCCGGCACCTCCGTGCAGGATTTTCTGGACCTGCTCCAAATGATCTGCACAACGCTGAGGCATCTCGGAACGGCGGAACACGATCAAAGGAATCTGGCGGAGGAGATCAAAATACACATTCTGGAGAATCTCGATTATGCACTCACCAGAAATTCCATTGCGGAGCGGTTCTATGTTTCCGCCGATCATCTGGACCGGATCTTTAAGCGGGAATACGGCAAGACCGTTACGGATTACATCCTCCAGGAGCGGATCGCCCTCTCCAAGCAGCTGCTCGCGGGCAGCAGCCTGTCCGTCTCTGAGGTGGCGGCCAAGGTGGGGTTTGTAAATTTTTCGCATTTTTCCAGCGTATTCAAAAAGAGCACCGGGCTGACGCCGTTTCTGTACCGAAAGCAGCACAATGCGGAATAGAGAAAAAGCTGACGGCGGTTTTGCAGACTGCCGTCGGCTTTTTTGTACCCTTTCCGGCAGTTCAAAATTAATCACAAGAGCAATTTATATCCCTTTCCCGCAAAAATGCGATTCGATATAATAAAGGTGTATAGCAACCCTGACGTAAAAGAAGGAGTGTAACGAAATGAAAAAAAGAATGCTTGCTTTGCTGCTGGCTGTATTCCTGCTGGTCCCGGCGATGGCCGGCTGCGGAACGACCGGCGGCAGCGCGGAACCTGCATCCGGCGTTTCTGCGGAAGTTCCGGAGGAATCCCCGGCTGCAATGCCGGATGCTCCGGAGGAATCCGAGCCTGCGGCAGAGGCTTCCGCCAGCGTACAGGAGGAGACCGCTCCTGTGGCGGAGCACCAGTACAATTTCCCCGGCAGCGACACCGCGCGTCTTGACTACATCAACGAGTACACCCTGCCCATCTCTGAGGAGGGCACTACCCTGACCTGGATGCGCAACCAGCTGAACCTGATGGGACCTTTGGGCGAGCTTGGGCTTTCCACCCTCCAGGACCTGCCGGCGCTGCAGCATCTCCAGGAGATCACCGGCATCACCATTGAATACACGGAGCTGGACTTCTGGACGGCCCAGGAGAAGATGAATGTGGCCATCGCCTCCGGCGACTATGCGGCCATTATCTCTGACCTGAGCTATACCGGCGGTGCCACCGGCGCCCTGGAGGACGGCATCATCGTGGACCTGACGGACGACCTGCCGGAATTCTCCCCCAACTATCAGTATCTCATCGATTCCAACCCCGAGGTGGCGCCCATTTTCCGAAACGATGGACGGGTCCTGTGCTACCAGTCTCCCTATGAGAACTTCGTGCAGAACCAGGGCCTGGTCATCCGCAAGGACTGGCTGGAGGAGCAGAATCTGGAGCTGCCTACCACCTATGAGCAGATGTTTGAGACCCTGAAGACATTCCGGGACGCTTACAACA
>CABSAB010000253.1 GCA_902475515.1 uncultured Eubacteriales bacterium
ACTTCTATGGAAAGGGTGACAGCTATAGTAAAAGCGAGGGATTGTCATGAAGATTCAGGAATCGGCGGAGGACTATCTGGAGACCATCTTGATCCTCCACAATAAGACCGGCATGGTCCGGTCCATCGATATTGCCACGGAAATGGGCTTTTCCAAGCCCAGCGTCAGCGTTGCTATGAAGAATCTCCGGGAAAACGGGTATATTGAGGTGAGTTCCGAGGGCTATATCACCCTGCTGCCCAAGGGACAGGAGATCGCCGATAAGATCTACGAGCGCCACACCCTGCTCACGGATTGGCTTGTGGCCCTGGGGGTCAGTCCCGAAGTGGCTGCGGAGGATGCCTGCCGCATAGAGCATGTCATCAGTGCCGAGAGTTTTTCCGCCATCAAGGCCCATGCGGGAAAGAGCCCGGAGAACCAATAACATATTTTAAGCAGCCGCCTGCGTGCTTCGCAGGCGGCTGTTTTTTGCCCTGCGGGAATCGTTTCCACCAAAATCCGGCATACTAAGGGAAAAGGTGGGGATCAACTATGGAATCTATTTGGCTGGCCGGACAGCAGCTTCCGTCCTTTCCGGCACTGGCGCAGGATATCAAGACCGATGTGCTGGTGATCGGCGGCGGCCTCACGGGCCTGCTGTGTGCCCATCAGCTGCAGGAGCGGGGGATGGAATGCATTGTGGCCGAGGCGGATACCATCATGCACGGCACCAGCGGCCATACCACGGCAAAGATCACGGCCCAGCATGGGCTGATCTATACAAAGCTGGTGCGCCGCTTTGGCAAGGAGTTTGCCGCCCGGTATTATCAGGCCAATCAGCAGGCAATCGCTGCCTACCGGGCACTTTCGGAACGCTTCCCCTGCGATTTTTCCACGCAGGATGCGTATATCTACACCTGTGGAGACCTGGCTGAAGTGGAGCGGGAGTATCTGCTGACGAAGTTTGTCGGTGGCCGGGCTTATTTGGAAAAGTCACTGCCGCTGCCCATGCCGGTCACTGGGGCGGTGCGAATGCCGGACCAGGCCCAGTTTGACCCGGTAAAGCTGGCGGCGGGCCTTGCGAAGGAACTGACGATCTACGAGCATACCCAAGTGAACAGGCTAAGGGGCACCGTAGCCGAGACATCTTCCGGAAATATCCAAGCCAAGCATATCATCGTTGCCAGCCACTTTCCCTTTCTGGACCGCCGGGGATTGTACTTCATGAAGCTCTACCAGCAGCGCTCCTATGTTCTGGGGCTGAAGATCGCGGAGATGCTGCCGGGGATGTACCTGGACGCGGTGGAAGGGGGCCTGTCCTTCCGCATGGCGGGGGACATCCTTCTGCTTGGCGGCGGGGGCCACCGCACCGGAAAAAAGGGCGGGGGCTTTTCGAGCCTGCAGGCCGCCGCGGACCGGCTGTATCCCGGCGCCCAGATGCGGTACCATTGGGCTGCCCAGGACTGCATGAGCCTGGACGGTGTGCCCTATATCGGCCCCTACAGCCCAAACCTGCCCCATGTCTATGTGGCCACGGGCTTTGGCAAGTGGGGCATGACCTCCGCCATGGTCTCTGCAGAACTCCTGGCGGATCTGATTCAGGGACAGGAAAATCCCTATGCGGCGGTATTCTCCCCCCGCCGGAGCATGCTCCGGAAACAGCTGGGCCTGAATCTCCTGGAGACCACTGCCCATCTGCTCCGGCCCACCGTGCCCCGCTGCACCCATCTGGGCTGCGCCCTGAACTGGAACAAGGCCGAGCACACCTGGGACTGCCCCTGCCACGGCTCCCGTTTCCGGGAGGATGGCACGGTGTTGGAGGACCCGGCGCTGAAACGGATCAAGAATCTCGAATAGCAGAAAAGATCCCGGCTTTTTCCGGGATGACTCCGATCCCCCGCAGGTGCCGCCTGCGGGGGATGCTGTATCGTCAGGGAACACGGTTCGGCTGGGAATATCCGGCCATTTTTGGGGATGCTTTGCTGACGGTGGGACCGCATTTTTTTGTAAACACATATTCTACAGCGGGGTACAACCTATAGGTTGTGACGAAAAATGGGAAGTCCAGTGGTTTCAACAGGTTCCCCAAATTTCGGTGAAAAAATTTGTGGCTGGTCACATAGTTTTCTTAAATTTAACTGTTGACCTTGGAACGGTACTAGGGTTTAAATTATATGTGTCAGATAGCGCAAACCGACACAGAAACGGAGGGAGACCTATGGAACAGCATCCCGAAAACGGCCGCAAAAATCAGATTGAGATCGCACCCCTCGCAAAGGACGGCGAGAAACTGATGGATGCGCTGGGGAAGGGCCATATGGTAGCCATTCTCTCCAAGGGCGAACTGCTGTATGCCTTTGAGGAGAAGGACTACCAATGCTACATCCATCCCATCGGTTCAGAAGAGGGCCGGTGCAAGCGCTTTCCTAAGGACGAGCAGAGCCGGGCAGTGATCAAGAATCTTGCGAACCTGGCGGACCAGCTCTTCGACGTGGCCTATGAGAAGCATATGCACCATCTGGGGGTCATGGCGTCGGCGGAGCAGGGCATCGTGGAATTCCTCGACGCCATTGGTCAGATGCCGGCGGACGATTTTGATTTTATGTCCGGGGAGACCATCAAACAGTAAATCATGCCGCATTGCGGCAAAAGGGAGGATTTGTATGAATCTGACGATTCGGGTTCCCGAGGGGATCAAGACGCTCTCGGCGGCAGAGCTTTCCGGGATGGCGAAGGGCTTTGCGCTGAAATGTCCCAGTGAGGTGACCTGTGCCTTCCGGATCTGGTACGAGGATATCGAGGGCTATGGAATGCCCACGAAGCAAGTCGTATCGGCCATCGAGCAGGGCATTATGGACAGCGGCCGCTGGGAAGCAGTGGGCCTTCGCCGGTTTGAAAAGTACGGCATGGTGAACGCCTACCAGAACAAGGAGTATGCCTCCGCCCCCAAGGAGAAGGACGGACACGACATGGTCCTGCACCGCTTTCACGCGGGCAGCAAGTATCAAGGCCCCGACGGAAAGGTCTACTGGGTGGCCGTGGTGGAAGTGTTCGATATGCGCTGCTTTGAGTACAAGGACGGCAAGTACATCGGCAATATGGTAGAGATCGACCCCAATTCCGACTATGCCAAGGCCATGGTCGAACTGAAGTAAGGAGGGAGCATCAATGGCAGAAAAGATTACACATAGTATTTGCGTGGGCGGCCCTCTGACGATCCATACCACAGAGGACGGCGTGATCCGCCGTGTGCGCCCCATCGTCTTTGACGAGACGGACCCCGCCGGCTGGGTCATCAAGGCCCGGGGCAAGGAGTTCACCCCCCAGCGGAAGACCACGTTGTCCCTGCTGGGCTTTACGGAGAAGGACCGCGCCTACTCCTATGACCGCATCAAGTATCCCATGATCCGTGAGGACTTTGTGGAGACCCCCGACGGTCAGAACCGCAACACCGAAAACCGCGGCAAGTCCGGCTACCGCCGTGCCACCTGGGACGAGGCCCTGGGCCTGGTTGCCCGTGAGACCAAGCGCATCCAGGAGACCTACGGTAAGGAGGCCGTCACAGCCATCACCTCCAGCCACCATTCCTGGGGCCTGTGCGGCTATAAGATTTCCCTGTTCAAACGCTTTTTCAGTATGCTGGGCTATACCCGCATCGCCGATAACCCGGATTCCTGGGAGGGCTT
>CABSAB010000254.1 GCA_902475515.1 uncultured Eubacteriales bacterium
ATTCTGGAGGTCAATGAGAACCTGCCCCGGATGCTTCATGCCCTCCATAAAGGCTTCGCCGTACAGGGGCGAGCCGGTGTTGATGTGGCCGTTCATGCCCGGGGCGGTGACGAATTCATAGTCCCCGGACCGGGACTTGATACACTGCACATTTTCCACCCTGGGCGCTACTGTGTGGAAGGACTGCATGAAACGGACCGGCTGGGCCTGAATAACCACCCATCAAAGGCTCGCCCCTGTACGGCGAAGCCCCGGCTGGTTGCAGCCGCCGGCAAAGCAGATCACATCGCCCGAGGCGATCAGGTCCAGGCAGCCCTGGAGGGTGGTTCTCTTTTGCTGATAGATACTGCTCATGATAGGCCTCCTTGCTTTGATGGGTGGTTATTCAGGCTTCGCCGATCTTCTCCAGCAGCGCCATCATGGTTTTGCGTTCTGCGGCATTCAGGGGCTGCATGATGATCTCGTCGGACTCCAAGATCGCCTGGTTCAGTTCCTGGGCAAAGGCTTCGCCCCGCTCCGTGGCCCGGAGGATGTAGCTTCTGGCATCCTTGGGGTCCGGATTGCGGACCACATAGCCCTCCTTTTCCAGAAAGCCCACGATCTTGGAGACGCCCGGATTGGAGAGGTAGAGATACTTTTCAATGCTCCGCTGGTTGATGGAGCCGCTTTTTCCGTACCAGGCAATATAGATCAGGCTCATGGCCTGATACATATTGACGCCATAGCGCCGCAGGACCTCTCCATGGGCCCAGGTGACGCGCCATTCCATTTTGCGCAGCCGGCTGGTGAGGCTGTCCGGCGCCGCAGTACTCGAAAGGGGTGTGTTTGCCGTAACGTCCACCTCCTAGAATATATAATCTGTTATATATATAATACCATGACGATGAAAAGCCGTCAATGGGGGTGGTGTAAAAGTTCCGGGCCCGGGAAATAAAATGTTCCGTGCAATCTGACGAGATTTGCCTTTTTTCTGGGGATGTGGTAGAATGCGGAAAACGAAAGGGTGGTGCTGTGAAGACATTTAAAAAGATACTGACTGCCGGGGGCCTTGTGCTGCTGTGCTGCCTGGTGCCGATCATGATGTGCTTATTTTATGCCTGTACGCCCTTTTGGGTACTCGCGGGCGGTATGGCCTACGAGGAGGCCACCTCCGGCGAGCTGTCGCAGGAGGAGACAAAGGACCTGGTCCTGGAGCACAAGACGGAGCTGGATGCTTATATGGCAGCCGGAGACTTCTCCGCTCTGCCGGAGATCAAAGGCCTCCATGAGGATGTCCAGCATGTCAGCGGCAGCCTGGATACCTGTGTTTCGATCTACTGCGGCGGCAGCGGCTTTGGTCCCCACTGCCAATACTGGGGATTCGTTTATTATCCGCCGGGCCATCCTCTTCACTGGATCGACCATAGCTTTGCTGCTACGGAGGAAACCGTCGATTTCACCAGCGGAGGAAATGAATTCCACCTAGAAAAGATCGTTGACCGCTATTATTTCTATTATGAGGCCTATTAGCGGCAGCGCCGGTCCCGTACGAAAGGAATATAGATCAAGGGCCGTCGGGAATTTCCCGGCGGCCCTCTTTGCAGGAAGGGAGAATTAGGCGATCTTATTCAGATACCGCTCATAAGCGGCCTGATACAGCTCCTCCATGCGCTCGCCGCCCATGGAGAGGATGGTATCCGTGAAGTCCTGATAGCTATCCTCTGTCAGCTCCACCTGGCCCAGAATAAACTGCATGATGGCTGTGGAGGCATAGGTGGTCACATCGGAGGAAATAGAGGCATACTCCTCGTTCTCCTCCTCGTTCAAGGCCACACCGTTTGGCATATTGTAGCTGCCGTCTGCGTCGCAGGTGCGGAAGGTGTCAAAGACGTTCCACTCCGCCTCATCAAAGTAGTAGTAGCCCGCCCGCACATCCATGATGCAGGGGAGATGGCCGCTGGCCACGGCGGAGGCGTAGATGTAGCAGGCGTCCTTATAGCTGATGCCGTCGGGGTTGTTGGTGATAAGCTCCGTGTACTGGGGGTTCCCGTCTTCGTCATATTCAAAGGAATGCCCCTCATCACCGTAGTTGTACATGAGCTGGCCTGCCTCGGAGAACAGGAAGTTCACCACCTGCATGATGCCCTCGGGGTCCTGGCAGGCCGTGGAGATGGCCCAGGAATCCTGCTGCTTGATCCGGGAAAAGCGGTCCGTCCAGGAAAAGTGCAGTTCGTCGTCCGCGTTCTTCTTGGGCGCGTTAATGGGCAGAAGCTCATACTCGTAATCGGGGTCCTTGTAGCTCTCGATGGTGGCAATGTTGGCTGCGGTGCCGGTGTTGACACAGCACTCGCCGGAGGCAAACCACTTATCGGTGGACCCCATCTGGGCATTGAAGAAGTCCGAGTAGATGGTGCCGTCAGCATACCAGTCGGCGATCATGCGGAGATAGTCGTAATAATTTTCGTTGAGATAGGAATAGACCACCTCTCCGTCAATGATGTTATAGCCTCCGGCAAACAGGTCGTAGCCGTAGCTGTAGAGGGCATCGTCGCCCTTATTGGCGTCCATGGCGTTGCCGATACAGATGCCCTGGCCGCCGTAGGTGCTGATGCAGGTCTGGATGTAGTCGTGAAGTTCGTCATAGGTCTGGGGCTCTTCCATATCAAGCTCCCGGAGCCAGTCCCCCCGGATGAGGATGCCGCCGTTTTCACAGCCAGCCTCCTTGTAGATGGTGGCCAGGGTGGGCAGGCAGCCGTTGTCGGTGATCAGCGCCGCCCGCAGCTGCGGGTCCGTGTCCAAATAGTACATATAGTTAGGCGCATACTCCTCCGCCAGATCGTAAAGGTCAATGATGATCTCATCGGTGATGGCGGCGTCATCGCCCTTGGAATAGTGGGAAACGCCGTCGGAAATGATGTCTGTGTAGTCGCCGCCGGAGACCATCAGGTTAAACTGCTCAGAAACCGCGCTGTCCGCCACGGTGGTCACATCCAGCTTGATGTTGCAGTATTCCTGCAGCAGTTTCATATTGTTGATGTCCGTGGCCATGTCGGACACCAGGCCGTTCATAAAGAAGGGCAGCATGGTCCACATAGTATAGGTCCGGGTCTCCTCAAACAGCGGCAGCTCCACCTCCTGGAGTTGGGGCGCTTCCTCCTGGGGTTCCAGGGCGCTCTCTTCGGCAGAGGTGGGCACCTCAGAGGCTTCCGGAGCCGCAGGGACCGGGGTCTGGGCAGCTTCTGCTTCGGTCTCGGAAGTGGGGGTCGATGCATTGGAGGACACCGCAGGGCTGCCGCATCCGGCCAGAACGCTCAGGATCATACAGAGGGCCAAAAGCAGGCATAACAACTTCTTTTTCATGTGGGTCTTTTCTCCTTTCTGGTGGTCCCGGACGGGAAAAAGCGCACTTCTGCGGCGAAGAATCCCTTGACAAGTGCCGCCGCCGCCCATTAAGATGGAACCAAATCAAGCTCATTGTAGGCTAGTGGGCCGGGATAAGCAATTCTAAATCCTTCGCGGGTCATTCCAAAAACGAATGGAGGCGCAGTCTCTTGGAAATCGAGCATTTATATGAGTTTACCGTCATCGCAAAGCTGCAGAGTTTTTCCCGCGCGGCAGAGGAGCTGTGCATGTCGCAGTCGTCCCTTTCCAAGCACATTCTCTTACCGGGATGGAGGCGATC
>CABSAB010000255.1 GCA_902475515.1 uncultured Eubacteriales bacterium
TGTGCCCCGGAGACCACGGACAGCAGCGTGGATTTTCCCACGCTGCCGGCTGGTGGTCCACGTGGTGGATGTGTCCGGCAGCGAGGGCCGGGACCCGGTGGAGGATTTCATCACCATTAACAATGAGCTGGCGCAATACTCCCCCGACCTGGCACAGCGGCCTATGATCGTGGTTGCCAATAAAATTGACATTTTGCAGGAGCCGGAGAATCTCCAGAAGCTGCGGGATTACACCGATTCCCTGGGACTTCCCCTCTACGAGATGTCCGCGGCCATCCACAAGGGCACAAAGGACCTCATGCGGGTAATCTATGGCCGTCTTCAGGAGCTGCCGCCCATCACGGTATACGAGACCGAATACGTCAAGCCCCTCCCCGAGGCCGGAGACGTGCAGGAGCTGACCATCGACCATCAGGACGACATTTGGCTGATCTCCGCCCCCTGGATGGAGCGGCTGATCGCGGATGTGAACTTTGACGACTACGAATCCCGGATGTACTTCGACCGGCAGCTGCGGAAATGCGGGCTGTTTGAGCGGCTGGAGGAAATGGGTATCCAGAAGGGCGATACAGTCAGTATTTATGATATTGAGTTTGATTACGAGCCCTAATATGCACGAAAACGGCACACTCCTTTGGATGTGTGCCGTTTTCAATGTTTTCAAAATCAAAAACTTACATGAAAAAAAGCAAGCCTAACGGCTTGCTTTTTGGCAGGGGATGAGGGATTCGAACCCCCGCAAACGGAGTCAGAGTCCGGTGTGTTACCGTTACACTAATCCCCTATATTCTGTACGTTTTTCATAAAACGCATGATTTATTATACGCAGTTTTTCTAATTTGTCAAGTCTTTTTTTCTGGAAAAGTGGTTTTTACAGAAATCCGGTGTCCCCGCCCTCCGAACATTACAAAACTGTAAGCCGCGCGCCTCCACATGTAAGCCGAAGCAATGGCAGCGGCGGCGGATTTCCGGTATGATATCCTCAGATCACAGAAAGGAGAGCCCAACATGAAACTCAAAACAATCGCCGTCTGCTTCTTTGTATTGCTCCTGGTTGGCGGTCTGATCTTCGGACTGTACCATATGGAAAATTTCGAGAAGGTCTACTATTCCCAGATCGATAACACAAAAATTGAGGCGTTGAAAACAGACGGTGACCCGGATGATCTCAAATTTGAATACACACTGGACTGCTACGATCAAAAGGGCAGAAAAAAAGAACTGACATTTAAGACATACCGGGAACTGAAAGAGGGCGCCTATATATTACTGGAGGTCCGCTCCATGGGCGTTCACAAGTGGGAAGAGGTGCAATTTGACGAACTGCCCACAAAGGTCCAGGAAAAGCTGAAATAGCCGGAAAATTCCCCAATCTGTTCGCAGATCGGGGAATTTTTTTCAGCCTGCATGGCCAGAGCATCATATTCTCCGAGCGTTCCGCCCGGACCCACCCCTGGTCCTTGAGCTAGGAGAGCGCGGAGCGGACGGTGCTTGCCACCAAGGCATGCTGGTCAAAGGTCATGCAGGAATACCCATCATTTCTTCACTTGTTTTTCAATCACATTTATGGTAAAATTGTAAATAATTTTAGCTGCGATTTTTGGGCTCCGCACGGATTTGAGCGTTTTTCCGAAGAATGAGTCACGGAACCTGATTTGAGAAAGGCAAGACATCGGAATAAAGAAAATTACGGAGGAAACAGCCATGGAATTTCCCAAAAGGCCGGCTACTCGAGCAGTCAGCCGCATATGCAGTCTCCTGCTCCTCCTGCCTCTTGTGGTAAGCCTTTGTACCGGATGCAGCAGGAATGATATCATCTACGGCGATCTGAGTGCCGAAGATCTGGCTATCGCGCTGTTGGAGGACAATCGGGATGATGTAGAGGCCGCAATTGCTGACCTACAGCAGATGCAGCAGGATGGTGTCTTAAAAGCATATGTACGCCATGATCCCGATTCCCCTGTTGAAATTTCCCTGACCTACGCATCGGAGTATGTTACAAACACGATAGAAGACAGGCTTTATCACCGTTTGATGAAGAGATTCATTGCTATCGATATGTATGAGGATGGCACCATCGCATTTCACTCGCGTGGCTTCCTGCGCGGATATTCTGGCTTTTATTATTCTACCACCGGTCAAAAACATATTGAGCATGACGCAGACTGGTATGAGACCCACCCGCTGGAGGAGAACTTTTACTTTTTTAACTTTGGATACTGACCAAGCACAAAATTTGCCCGCGCTTCCAAAGCTCTGTGCATTTGGAAGCGCGGGCACTGCTGCCATTTGCCTGCAACGGCCGCAAACCCGCCGTTTGACACCGCATTTTACCCCAATGTTATCTTTGGTTGACAAGGTTCCAGCCATAACTGGTAGCTTTTTCGTTGGCCTTCTGCTAAGATAGGGGCAACCAATCGTAAGGAGGCACTGCCATGTCCTTTGCCGACAATCTGATCGCACTGCGGAAACAATCGGGCCTGTCTCAGGAGCAATTGGGCGACGAGATCGGCGTCTCCCGCCAAGCCGTGTCCAAATGGGAAAGCGGCAGCACCACCCCGGAGCTGGACAAGCTCATGGCCCTGGGAGATTTCTTCGGTATTTCCCTGGACCGGCTGGTGGGGCGGGATGCCGCCCCCTCCCCTGCCGCTCTCTCTGCCGCAGGCAGCCATGATGCCGAACAAACCATTTCCTTTCATCCCAGGGGCCGCTGGGGCTGGCACTATGAGTACAAAAGCAAGCGGACGCTTTGGGGACTGCCTTTGGTCCATATCAACCTGCAAGACCGGGGCTTCTGCCGGGCCAGAGGGGTCCTTGCCATCGGCAATATCGCTACAGGGATCGTGGCGATCGGCACCGTCACCGCAGGGCTGCTCTCCCTGGGCTGCGTTTCCGTGGGTCTGATCTCCCTGGGCGCGCTGGCTCTGGGGCTCGTCAGTGTAGGCGGTATTTCCCTAGGCCTTTTGGCCTTTGGCGGCATCGCCATCGGTATTTTCACCATCGGCGGTGTCTCCGTGGGGCTCTACGCCGCGGGCGGATGCGCCGTGGGCGGACGGATCGCCGTGGGGGACTACGCCCGGGCCCCCGTGGTCTTTGAATCCCAGTCCCAGTTTCGGCAGGCCGTCGCAGAGCATTTCCCCAATACGCCCCGCTGGCTTTCCGATCTGCTGGGTCGGCTCGGTTCCTACTAAACAAACCGCCCCCGAATCCGAATATGGATTCGGGGGCGGACATTTATTTGCGTTTACTCTCTCGCCATATACCGGTCATAGGCCGACTGCTTGGCTTCGATGCAGTTTTCAATGCCGGTAGTGCGGATCTGCTCCTGGAAATTCTCGATCTCCGACAGGGGCAGCTCGCCGGTGATAAACTTGGCCGTGTACTGCTGGCACAGAGTCACGATATCACCCGCATGCTGGTTGTACTTGTCGCTCTCATCCATAGTCATGGCCGCGGCGGCAGGATAGTCCCAATCGCCGTCCAAGTTAGAGCTCCACACGGGGTCACAGCTGAGGGCCGCCTCAGACTGGCCGGGGGTGATGACGTTGGCATCCACCTGGGTAAAGAGTTGATAGTCCATCATCACAGAAGAGAACGTCCGGCCGGGGGGCGACGATGTGGAGCTTGCCATGCAGTTCTGCAACTATCTC
>CABSAB010000256.1 GCA_902475515.1 uncultured Eubacteriales bacterium
CCCTCGGCAAATACCTTCCCTGGCGGGTGAAGGCCATTTCATCCATACCTATCAGGAAAATGCCGATCCCCTGCCCTCCTTTGAGGGCGAACCCCGGCGGGTAGCCATCACAGCCCCGGATGCGGCGACCCTGGCTAAGGAAATTTGGGACAACCTCAATGCAGACAACAAGGTCTCGTTGTTTGTTCGTTATGTCAACTTAGAAGATGGCAGTGTCACCGACAAAGTTCTCAACAAGCATGGTGATAAAAGCTATAATGGAACCGACAGCTACAACGCAAGCAGCGACATAATTTCTACTTATGTCTACTTCACCGCAGAATAATCAGGAGGTATCAGTATGAACGAACTCGCGCTGAAATACGGCTGCAACCCCAACCAGAAGCCCTCCCGCATTTATATGGAGGACGGCAGTAACCTGCCTGTTACTGTGCTGAACGGCAAGCCCGGCTATATCAACTTCATGGATGCCTTTAACAGCTATCAGCTGGTGAAGGAACTAAAGGCCGCTACGGGTCTTCCCGCCGCCGCTTCCTTTAAGCACGTCTCCCCTGCTGGGGCCGCCGTGGGCCTGCCCCTCTCCGAGGTGGAAAAGCAGATTTATTTCGTGGAGGACAGCCAGGAGCTGACCCCTATCGCCTGCGCCTATATCCGCGCCCGGGGTGCGGACCGTCTCCAGGGCCTCATCCGTATAGCCCGGAGCGGACCGGCTGTGCTCCTACGGCGACTGGGCTGCCCTTTCCGATATATGCGACGCCGCCACGGCCAGCTATCTCAAGGCCGAGGTCTCCGACGGCATTATTGCTCCGGGCTATACGGATGAGGCCCTGGAGATCCTCAAGACTAAGAAAAAGGGCGGGTACAACGTCATTCAAATCGACCCGGACTATGTTCCCCAGCCCTTGGAGCGCCGGAGAATTTTCGGCGTGACCTTTGAGCAGGGCCGGAACGATCTGAACATTGACGCAGACCAGCTTACAAATATCGTCAGCAAAAACAAGGAACTGCCCGAGGCGGCGAAAATCGACCTGCTGACAGCCCTTATTACTCTGAAATACACCCAGTCTAACTCCGTCTGCTATGTGAAAAACGGCCAGACCATTGGCGTAGGCGCGGGACAGCAGAGCCGCATTCACTGCACAAGGCTGGCGGGCAATAAGGCCGACAACTGGCTGCTGCGGCAGCATCCCAAGGTGCTGGGGCTCCAGTTTGTGGACGGCATCCGCCGGCCCAACCGGGACAACGCCATTGACGTTTACACCTCCGATGAGTACGAGGACATTCTGGCGGAGGGCGTGTGGCAGGAGAGCTTCAAGGTGAAGCCCGAGCCGCTGACCGCCGAGGAGAAAAAGGCATGGATCGCGCAGCAGAGCGGCGTTTCCTGCGGGTCGGACGCGTTCTTCCCCTTTGGGGACAACGTGGAGCGCGCCCGGAAGTCCGGTGTGCAGTATATCGCCGAACCGGGTGGGTCCATTCGGGATGACAATGTGATCGCGGCCTGTGACAAGTACGGCATGGTGCTGTGCTTTACCGGCAACCGGCTGTTCCATCATTAAGGATTTACGCCTATGAAT
Organism: uncultured Eubacteriales bacterium; assembly: GCA_902475515.1. Taxonomy (GTDB): domain Bacteria; phylum Bacillota; class Clostridia; order Oscillospirales; family Oscillospiraceae; genus HGM13006. The sequence goes on from CABSAB010000256.1 coordinate 1,575, forward strand.
CAGCTTGTCATACGCCAGGAAACTGCTCAGGATTACGCCGGCATTTATCAGCTTGTAAAAGAAGCCTTTGCATCCGCTGAGCACTGCGATGGAAATGAGCAGGACCTGGTATCCGCCTTGCGGGCCAGCAGTGCGTTTATTCCCGAGCTTTCGCTGGTTGCGGTCGCTGACGGCAGCATCGTAGGACACATTCTTTTTACAAAGGTACTTGTGGGCGAACACACCGCGCTGGCGCTTGCTCCGTTATCCGTACACCCGGCATATCAGCGGCAGGGCGTTGGACTGGCATTGATGAAAGCAGGACATGCCATTGCGCAGAAATTGGGGTATGATTATTCCATCGTATTGGGCAGTTCAAATTATTATCCGAAAGTCGGCTATGTTCCGGCGAGTACCTGTGGCATTCTTTCCCCATTTGACGTTCCCGACGAGAACTTTATGGCACTTAAGCTGACCCATGGCGCAAAAGCGCTCAACGGCACGGTCAAGTACGACAAAGCATTCGGAATAGATTAAAGATTCCAGTTTGGAGAGATCAATATGAAAGTATTAGTAGTCGGCTCCGGCGGACGGGAACACGCCATCTGCTGGGCCTTGAAGAAAAGCCCCAAAGTCACGGAATTATACTGCGCCCCCGGCAATGGCGGCATCAGTCAGATCGCATCCTGTGTGGACGTAAAGGCCACAGACATTCCGGGCATGGTTGCCTGGGCCAAAGACAACAGGATGGATTTCGTCATGGTGGCCCCGGACGATCCTCTTGCCATGGGCATGGTGGACGCGCTGGAGGCTGCGGGCATCCGGGCATTCGGTCCCAAAAAGAACGCCGCCATCATCGAGGGCAGCAAGGCGTTTTCCAAGGAGCTTATGAAGAAATACGGCATTCCCACCGCCGCCTATGAGATCTTTACGGACAAGGACGCAGCGCTTTCCTATGTGGAAGCCCAGGGCGCACCTATTGTGGTCAAGTGTGACGGGCTGGCTCTCGGGAAGGGCGTGATCGTGGCACAGACCGTAGAGGAGGCCAAGGCCGCTGTGATTTCCATGATGGAGGACAAGGCTTTCGGCGACGCCGGGGCAAAGGTGGTCATTGAGGAATGCATGGTTGGTCCCGAGGTGACAGTTCTGGCCTTTACGGACGGCAAGACCATTGTGCCCATGCCCTCCTCCCAGGACCACAAGCGGGCCTATGACGGCGACAAAGGCCCCAATACTGGCGGCATGGGCGCCATCTCCCCCTGCCCCAACTACACGTCCGAGCACGCGAAGCTCTGCATGGACACCATTTTTCTCCCCACAGTGAACGCCCTCAACGCCGAGGGCCGCACCTTCCGGGGGGTGATCTACTTCGGCATGATGCTGACCGAAAACGGCCCCAAGGTGGTGGAGTACAACGCCCGGTTCGGGGATCCGGAGTGTCAGGCGGTTCTGAGCCTGCTGGAGACGGACCTCATGGACATTCTGGAGGCCTGCGTGAACGGGACCTTGGGCGATTTGGATGTGAAATTCAAGGACGCCGCCAGCTGCTGCCTGGTCCTGGCCTCCGGGGGCTATCCCGTGGCCTATGAGAAAGGCAAGGAGATCTCCGGTCTGGATGCTGTACAGGATGCGGTGGTGTTCCATGCGGGGACCAAGCTGGAGTCCGGCAAATTCTATACCAACGGCGGCCGGGTTCTGGGTGTGACGGCAGTGTCGCCCGACCTGAAAAGCGCTGTGGACAAGGCATATCAGGCAGCGCAGCCCATTTCCTTTGAGAAAATGCATTTTCGGACGGATATTGGATACCATATCCTTGACGCAAAGTGAAAAATAGGGTAAACTAAGGGATGCGCCGGTATTTCGGCGCATCCCTTGACTTTTTACGGACGGAGTGGACGATATGGAACGAACACTGATCTCAGAAATTTTCGCCGATCCCAAGGCCTTTGACAAGAAGCAAATTCAAGTGGGTGGCTGGATCCGCACCATGCGGGCCCAGAAGGCCTTTGGCTTTATTGAGCTCAACGACGGCAGCTACTTTAAAAGTCTCCAGGTGGTCTTTGAGGACGGCACGTGTTGGTCCTGGGCAGAA
>CABSAB010000257.1 GCA_902475515.1 uncultured Eubacteriales bacterium
AACTTTGGAGACGAACCGCTTAATCCTGCGGGATTGGAAGGAAGCAGAAGCGGCGGATATGCTGGAATTTTACAGCGATCCGGCCATCTGGCCCCGGGCCGGCGGATGTGTGCTGACGGATATTGCCCAGTGTGAACAGTGCATTCGGGATTATGCGGTGGCACAGGAGACGTGGGCGGTGGTTTTAAAAGAAACGCAAAAGCCCATCGGCAGTATTTTCTTGGAGGATATCGGACGGCATCCGGAAATGGAGTTTGTGCTGTCGGGCGCATATCATGGCCGGGGCTATATGACCGAGGCGGTAAAGCGGGTACTAAAATACGCCTTTGAGGAGTTGGACCTGGCAGCAGTGGCGGCGTGCCATTACCCGGACAATGTTCAGTCCCGGCGAGTGATCGAGAAGTGCGGTTTTACCTATGAGGGAACCCTGCGGCGCTACAGCAAAAATGGGCAGGACAGCGTGCGGTACTCCATAACAAAAGAAGAATGGCCTACAAAAAAGCAGGAGACTGTCGGTTGACAGTCTCCTGCTTTTTCGGCAGACACCGGAGAGCTAATGCCCCCGGTGTTTTTCTCTGCGCTTTTCCTGTTTCCCGGCAAATTTTCGCCGGGCCTCCGCCTCTTTTTCGGCGCGGGATTTTGTCCGCTTTGCGATCTTTCCCTGTTCCTGCTGGAGCTTTAGGGCCTGCTGAGCTTTGGTGCCCATGACCGAGGTCTGGGTCCTCTTGCGGACCAGCCGCAACTGCCGCTTGGGATTTCGGGCCGATTTCACAGGGGCTGCGGACAGGGCCGGGCTGAACCGGAGCGTCTTCCAATTCCTTTGCAGAAATTCATAGACCTCACAGTCCCGAGGCTCTGCCCCAAAGGTGATCTTCGCCGCCGTATAGCGGCCCTGTTCCTCCCGCTCGTACAGCCCGATCCAAAAGGGGTCTTCAAACAGGATGGTGAGTGCTGCGCATGCCATAGGGGTTCCTCCTTTGTTTATATACACAAAGAACGGACAACCAAGGAGGCAGGTTACTGACGGCGTTTGCCGCTCCCGGACTACCTACCGGGACGTGTTTTTATCTTTGTGGTTTATGAACTTACAGGACAGGGGGCTTCCCCGTCCTTTGCCCGATAGGGCACATGAACACGCCCGAAGCGCTCCCACCGGGCGGTGAAACTGGTGTAGGCCAATGTCAGCACATCATAATTGATGTCCGAACCGCCCCACAGGTCCAGATGAAACAGCCCGTCCTCAGAGATTTCGGGATGATAGACCTGGGATTCCGCCCTGGCATGGTCCTGCAAAACAGGCAGGTATTGATTTTCGGGCAGATAAACGGAAGGAATGACCTGCACATTATGTCTCCAGCAGCCACCTCGCAGCAGCGACCTAATCTCACAATTATGAAATGTCAGCGAAAAATTTGGCTCCGCATACTGGTCCTCCCCGGGATTGCAGGGATTTGCGCGGTGGGAAGAAGAGCGCGCCGTTTTCGCACCGTTTATGATGACGCATTCAAATACCAGCGTCAGGTCTCCGCCCTGCATGTCCGCAGCCACAAGAATGGCGTCGTGGAGCACGAAGGTGTCAATTTCGGTTTTTGCATGGAATTCCATAGGGACCTCCCGCTATACCAGTCGCTTCCCGATCTCCTCCGCCACCCGGGCGAATCCTGGAATGTCCAGCGTTTCCCCGCGGACATTCTCCGCAAGCCCTGCATCCTTCACGCACTGGATGATCTCCTCCTTGGGAATATTTCCAAAGCCGGAGCACAGGCCGTTCACCAGGGTCTTCCGCCGCTGGGCAAAGCTCGCCTTCACCACCCGGAAAAACAGCTTTTCATCCCCGATGGGGCAGGGCGGTTCGGTGCGGCACCGGAGGGTGATGACGGCGGAGGTCACCTTGGGCTGGGGAATGAAGCAGCTGGGTGGCACATCGAATAAGATCTCCGGCTCTGCGTAATACTGACAAAACAGGGAAAAGGCACTGTAGTCCTTGGTCCCCGGGCTTGCGCAGATGCGCTCCGCCACTTCCTTCTGCACCATGACCGTCACCGCCTCGAAACACCGTGCTTTCAGCAGGCTTGACAGCACCGGCGAGGTGATGTAGTAGGGCAGGTTGGCGCAGGCCATGGGACGGAGACCGGGAAAATGCTCCGCCACCAGGGCGGGAACGTCGGTCTTGAGGATATCACCGAAAATCAGGGTGAAATTATCCGCATCGCCCATGGTCTCTGTCAGAATGGGCTTTAAGGAAGTATCCACCTCCACCGAGACCACCTTGGCGGCATTTTCGCACAGGGCCTGGGTCAGCGGCCCAATGCCGGGACCAACCTCTAAGACCCCGCAGGTCTCGTCAATACCCGCCCCTTCGGCAATCTCCCGAGGTACCCAGCTCTGGGTAAGGAAATTCTGTCCCTTGGACTTGGAAAAGTGAAACCCGTGCTTCTGAAGCAGGGGCTTAATGACGTTAATATCGCAGAGATTCATAAGATCCCGCCTTTCTATGGTAATGCGGTCAGGTCGGATAGCTCATAGCGGTTATGGCCCGGCAGGCTCTTTTTGTAGTTCCAGCAGGAAATGGCATCCTGTAAGGATTTTCCGCTGTTTTCCGCAAAGAAGTCCCGAATGTAGGTATTGTACTCAAACTGCCGGTCAATGGTGGTGCCGCGCTTCTTTTCCGCCAGAGTCTCATAATAGGCGGCAATGGCTTCTCCATAGGTCTTTCCGGTGTTGGATTTGAGCCATTGTTGAAAACCCACATGGAACGAAAAGCCGGGGCCGATTCTCTCTTTGAAAAAAGCACGGTGTATTTCGGTGCATTTGAAATTCGGTTCGATCTTCGTGTCTTCGCAGAGCTTGTCTACCTTTGGCGTGCGGCCGCTGTGCGGCGTAGGGGCCAGAACTTCGCCGGTGTCCAGAAAGTGGGCGATGCGCTCGGTAAGCTCCAGTTTTCCGCCGGAGGCAGGGAGACCGTGTGTCCGGCAGAAGGCCGTAAGTTCATCTTTTAAATAGTAGAAGTTCAAAAAGGTCTGGCGGTCCAGCGCCTTGGTCAGCGGCGGACGTTCCATAGCGGTCACACTCCTTTACGCGCGGTGCAGGTCATAGGCCATGGGGGTGAAACGGATGCCGTCCACGGACTGCTCCGGCGCCGTGTCCACAAATCCGATCCGGTGATAAAAGGGAAGTCCGTAGGGGGAGCTGTTCAGGGTCAGCCGGGTCACCTCGGGCGCTTCGGCCCGGAGGTCCTCCAGCAGTCTGTGAAAGATCATCGTGGCCACCCCTTTCCGGTGATGCTCTCTATGGGTGAATACCAAACAGATATGGGTCAGGCCGCGCATGCCCCAGACACCCGCCAATGCAGCGCCGTCAAAGGCGCCCCACATGCGGTTCTCACCGCTGCGGCAGGCGTCGCGAAAGGGCGCATTCTCCATGATGCTCTGCCGGAACGCATCTACGCCCTCTGGACCGTAGTCGGGGGCTTCAAATTCCAAAAAAGTGTCCCAAATCAGCCGGAACGCGGCGTCCAGGTCCGCCGGACGCAGTCTTCTCACGGTGTATGCCATGGCGCACCTCCCGGGGGATTTTCTCCATTATAGCAGACCCCGCCCCGGATACCAACAAAATTCTTAATTTTTTATAAAGACCGTCACGACT
>CABSAB010000258.1 GCA_902475515.1 uncultured Eubacteriales bacterium
ACCCTAAAAAGGGGCAAAGAGGTTGTGGACTATGAGGTAGAAAACGCTCTGCTTCGATCTGCCTTGGACGGCAACACCACTGCCCAAATCTTCTGGCTGAAAAACCGTAGGCCGGATAAATGGCGGGATAAGCCCGCGGCGGAAGAAAATGCCGATGGGATCACAGCTGAACTGATCGAGGGGCTGAAAACATGACGTACACACAAAAACAGCGGGCCTTGATGCAGCTATGGCAGGATAATAAACTTGGACGAATCAATCTGCTGGAGGGCTCTGTTTCCTCCGGGAAGACGTGGATTTCCCTTGTCCTGTGGGCATTCTGGGTGGCAACGATGCCCCAGGACAAGCTATATCTCATGTGCGCCAAGTCTCTGACCACCCTCAAACGTAACTGCCTGATTCTACTGCAGGAGCTTGTGGGTCAGCGGAACTTTTCGTTCTCCATCCCGGCGAAAGAGGGCTATTTGTTCGGGCGGCGGGTGCTATTCGAGGGGGCTAACGACGCCAGAAGCGAAAGCAAAATACGAGGCATGACCCTCCAGGGAGCCTATTGCGACGAGCTGACCCAATTCCCGGAGGACTTCTTTGCTATGCTGCTTTCTCGTCTGCGTGTGCCTGGGGCGAAGCTGATCGCCACCACCAACCCGGACAGCCCAAGCCACTGGCTGAAGGCGAACTACATAGACCGGGCGGATGAACTGGATTTTCTTGATCTGAAATTTACCATCGACGACAACACCACCCTGGACCCGGAGTATGTGGAGAACATCAAACGGGAATATACCGGCGTATTCTATGACCGCTTCATCCTGGGCAAATGGTGTCTGGCCGAGGGCCTGGTCTACGACCTCACCGGCATTGACTACATCGTGGACGAGCTGCCTGAGGGCATCTACGATTATTACATCAGCATTGACTACGGCACCCTCAACCCCTGCTCTATGGGCCTGTGGGCGCTGGATTCGGCCCGGGGCGTGGCATACCGCATCCGGGAGGACTACTACTCCGGGCGGGACAAACGGGCCCTCAAGACCGATGAGGAGTACCACGAGGCGCTGGTCAAGCTGGCGGGTGACCTCCCCATTATGGCGGTGATCGTGGACCCGTCGGCGGCTTCGTTTATCGAGACCATTCGGCGGCATGGGCAGTTCCGGGTGCGCAAGGCCAAAAATGACGTGTTGCCGGGCATTCGGCTGACCGCTTCCCTGCTTCAGCGGGGGCGGATCAAGATTCTCCGGTGCTGTGAGAACGCCATCCGGGAGTTTGGGCTGTACAGCTGGGATGATAAGTCTCAGGAGGACAAGGTGGTCAAGGAGAACGACCACGCCATGGATGATATCCGGTACTTTGCAATGACGGTGATGCGCAGGAAACTGCGTGGCATACCGGAGTTTCGGGGAGGCGACGCCGATGAACAGATATAAGATATGGTTGCTGGAACGGTTTCTTCCCACCTGGTGCCGCCAGGAGCTGATGGATGAAAACCGACGGCTCCGAACCATGGTCGAGGACCAACGGCAGAAAATACAGCAGCTTGAAGCCTATGTGAGCGGAATTCGTCTGGCGCTCCGGGCCAGTAAAAAAATTACGATACAAACGGGAGGTGGCGGCATTGAGCCTGTTATCCGCGATGACGGGAAGCACGAGGGCGGCGAACATTGAGGATGCGTTCCGGGAGAAGGACATCACGTCCATGGAAATGCGTCAGGCTGTCAAAACGTGGATGTCCATGTATTTTGAACGCACCGGACCGGAGGATGAGGACGAATGTCAGCGGCTCCCGGTCCTGGTGGTGAATAAGCTGTGCAAGACTGTGTTCGCGGAATACGACATCACGGCAGACGGAGACATGCAGAGCTTTTTACACCCGCTGCTCCGCCGGCTGGATACGGTCCGAAAGAAAGCGATCCAGCAGACCTTTGCAGGCGGTGAGTGCTTTATCAAGCCGGTGCTGTGCCGGGACGGCTTTGATTTTGTAACGGTACGGCGTGACTGCTTTGTGCCATTTGCCCGGGACGCGCACGGCAGGATCACCCGGGCCGGAACGATCCAGGTGACGGTGGAAAACGGGAAGTATTACACCCTGGCGGAGCGGCGGTCTGTGGGAGAAAACGGTGAACTGACCATCGAAAGCCGCCTGTTCGTGTCCCATAACGCCGACGTCCTTGGGGCGGAGATCCCACTGGACACACTGCCACAGTATGCGGATCTGGAGCCGGTAGCGGTGATCCCGAATATCTACAATCTGGGGATGGTCCAGATCAAAACGCCGCTCCTAAACTGCGTGGACGGGTCTGACGATGGGGTCGCGGTCTACGCCCCGGCGGCAAGGCTGATCCAAAACATCAACCGCAACGAGCGGCAGCTCTGCCGGGAGTTTGAAAACGGCGCGTCCCGCATCATTGCCAGCGCCGATATGCTGGTGACCGGGACGGACGGACGGAAGCGGCTGACGGATGATGTGTTCGTGGGCATTGACGACGACCCGGAGACCGTTGGGGTGACCGTGTACAGCCCGACCCTGCGGGAGGCCTCCTATCTGGCCCGGAAGCAGGAATACCTCCGGAACATCGAAAGCCTGATCGGGCTGAAACGCGGCATTCTCTCCGAGGTGGAGGCGGCGGAACGGACCGCTACCGAGATCACCAGCTCTCAGGGAGATTACAACCTGACCATTCAGGACTTCCAGGAGATGTGGGAGGCCGCTGTCCGGGAACTGCTGGAGACCTGCATCCGCCTTGGTACGGCCTATCATCTAGTATCAGGCGGGGCATTCCTTCCGGAAAAGGATGTTGTAATCGATTGGGGCGATGGGGTCCTGTATGACCGGGACCGCACCTGGACGGAATATCAGAGCATGGTGGCGGCGGGGCTTTTGAAGCCGGAGCTTGCCGTGGCGTGGTATTTTGACCTGCCGCACGAAACACCCGCGGACTTGGAGAGAATCCGAAGGGACTATATGCCGGAGATGGAGGATATGACAGAGGGTGATGCCTGATGCTGACCGCCGAACAAATTGAGGCTCTGCGGGACAGGGCGGGGCGGTTGTCTGATCCGGTTATAGAGTATCTGATCCAGGACATTGCCCGGCGTATTGCGCGGGCGGGGCAGTTGACGGCCACCGCCTCCTATGAGATATGGCGGGCCCAACAGCTCGGCATTTCACAGCGGGAAATCAAAAAGCAACTGAGAAAGCTTCTGAAGGTCTCCCACCGGGAGCTTCGCCAGCTTCTGACCCAGGCGGCAGAGGTGGGATATAACTTTGATATTACAAATCTGCCGCAGATACAGGCGATCCCCTTTGCGAAAAACGAGGGGCTGCAAAAAATTGTTTCCGCTGCGGTGGATCTGGCTCAAAAGGATTTTACAAACCTGACCCAGAGCATGGGCATGGTGGACCCGCACGGGAACGCTCTGCCCGTGCAGGATGCGTACCGCTCTGCCATGGACTTTGCCTACAAGCAGGTGGTTACTGGGGCAGCAGACTATAACACCGCAATCCGGCGGGCTACAAAAAACCTTGCAGAGCAGGGACTTTTGGTGATCGATTATGAAAGCGGCGTACATACGTCTTTAGAGGCGGCGGTAAGGCGCTGCGTCATGGGTGGGCTGGGCCTGATGCAGGAGAGAATATCCCAGATGA
>CABSAB010000259.1 GCA_902475515.1 uncultured Eubacteriales bacterium
TCATGATCGCTTTGATCACTGCATCACCCATATAAACGAGCTTCGCCACACAGCTGCCACGCTGATGCTTTCTCAAGGCGTCGATGTAAAAACTGTACAGGAAGTTCTGGGCCACGAGCATCTTAATACGACAGAAATATACACCCATATTGAGGATTCTTCCCTAAAAATCGCCGCCGAGGCCAATCCCCTCTCCTCCTTCTTGCCAGAGAAATAGCCAGGCGCTTGCGGCCACTTCTACAATATGCTATACTGGTAAAAACTGTAGAATGGAGTGCAGATATGCATAAAATTCGTCAAATTTTGATGCTTTTATTCATTTTTTTACTTATTTTTTGCCTTTGCAGTTGTATGCAGGACCAAAATCTTGCATATCCTAGCAGCTATATCCAGTTTTGGTTTACAGACACACCGTCCACATTGACACAACCGGGCGAGAAATTTCAAATCAAATACAATTTACAGCCCGTAGATGCGGAGATCCGCTGGAACAGCGACAATAACGATGTAGCCGTGATCGACGAATACGGTGTTGTCACTGCGGTAGGCCCGGGAACCTGCAACATTACTGCAACTGTCGGCGATGTGACGGAAAATGGACAAGTTTGGGACAGCTACACAGAATGCTCCACTGCCGTAACCTGCGATTTTGACTAGCGCACTCCCCTTTTCAAACAACGCCTCTGCGTTTCGCCTCTTCCAGTAACATGGGCTGGATTTTCGGATAGGTCCATTGTTCAGGCAATGCTTTAGAAATAACGATCTGTTCAATTTCACTGTGCAATTCCTTTTCAAATGAACGGATCTCGGCGTGATACAGCATACCGAACGTCTCTGCGCCATCGAACTTGCCTGGTTCAATTACTGAATATACGCAAACGGGTTTTATATCGAAATCCAGGGCTCCAGTCTCCTCGTACAGTTCCCTGCGGGCTGTTTCGTCGATTTCTTCTCCCGCCTCCCGATGTCCACCGGGAATCTCCAGGGTATCGCGGTCTCTATGCTTGCAAAAGACAAATTTTCCCTGATATGTTGCGATGATCACCGCAAATTTCAGCAAAGAATCATTTACGCTTTCATAGAAATTCACCGCCATATGAACCACTCCTTTTGTTCGGATTAAAAACGCTCCCGCCTGAAAGCGGGAGCGTTCTGTCTTTATTAAATTTTATTGTCGCAGCCCAGCACATCCACGATCTTGTGCTTCACAAGCTCTTTGATGTTGGCCCGGGCTGGCTTCAGATACTGCCTGGGATCAAAGTCGGCAGGATGCTCGTTGAAGTGCTGGCGGATGGTGCCGGTCATAGCCAAGCGGAGATCGGAATCAATATTGATCTTACACACTGCCATAGACGCCGCTTTCCGGAGCTGCTCCTCAGGAATACCAACTGCATCCGGCATCTTGCCGCCATTCTCGTTGATCATCTTCACAAATTCCTGGGGCACCGAAGAAGAACCGTGCAGCACAATGGGGAATCCGGGCAGACGCCGGGAAACCTCCTCCAGGATATCAAACCGCAGCGGAGGCGGCACCAGAATCCCCTTCTCATTGCGGGTACACTGGGCAGGTGTGAATTTATAAGCGCCATGAGAGGTGCCGATGGCAATGGCAAGGGAGTCACAGCCGGTTTTCTCCACGAACTCCTGCACATCCTCGGGACGGGTGTAGGAAGAATCCTCGGCCGCTACGCTGACCTCATCCTCCACACCGGCCAGAGTGCCCAACTCCGCCTCGACCACAACGCCGTGCGCGTGGGCATATTCCACGACTTTCCGGGTGATCTCAATATTCTCCTCGAAGGGCTTGGAGGAGGCGTCGATCATCACAGAGGTAAATCCGTCGTCAATGCAGGATTTGCAGGTCTCGAAGCTGTCGCCATGATCCAGGTGCAGGCAGATGGGAAGCCCGGTTTCGATCTCAGCGGCCTCCACCAGCTTCACAAGATACGTGCGGTTGGCATAGGCCCGAGCGCCCTTGGAAACCTGCAGGATCACGGGGGCATTACACTCACGTGCCGCCTCGGTGATTCCCTGGATGATCTCCATATTGTTGACATTGAACGCACCGATGGCATAGCCGCCGGCGTAGGCCTTTTTGAACATTTCGGTGGATGTGACAATAGGCATAAACACGCACTCCTTCTGTTTTGAAGTTGTATTCAGTATAGCATTTCTTTCATAAAAATGCAAGGATTCTCTTGAAAATTATAATAATATTTGATATATTACAAACGTATCATACAAATCGATGCATCTTGGGCGAAATTTCCGTGTAAATACTTGCGGATTTCCCCATACAATGCTATAGTATTTACACACAACAACTGAGAAATGCAGGAGGTAATTACCATGACCACTCCCCTCACCGGCGCTTGTATTTTCGGCCAGTCCGGCGGCCCCACCTCTGTGATCAACGCCAGCGCCTACGGCGTATTTGATGCGGCGCTGAAAAGCCCTTATATCACGAAGGTCTACGGCGCGGCCCACGGCATCAAGGGCGTGCTGAACGATCAGCTTTATATCATTGACGAGGAGGATCCCCGGGAGCTTTCCCGGCTTCCCTACACCCCCTCCTCTGCCATGGGCTCTGTCCGTTACAAGCTCAAGGATCCTGAGATGGATGATACGGATTACAAGCGTATGCTGGAAATCTTCAAAAAATACAACGTACGCTATTTCTTCTACAACGGCGGCAACGATTCCATGGACACCTGCTCTAAGGTCAGCCGCTATCTCAAGTCCGTGGGCTACGAGTGCAATGTCATCGGCGTGCCCAAAACCATTGATAATGACCTCTACGGCACGGACCACTGCCCTGGCTTCGGCAGTGCCGCCAAATATATCGCCACCACCTGCATGGAGGTATCACTGGACGCCAAGGTCTATGATACCGGCATGATCTGCATTATCGAGATCATGGGCCGGAACGCCGGCTGGCTGGCCGGCGCGGCGGCTCTGGCCTCCGCCAGCGGCGAGGGGCCGGATCTGGTGTATCTTCCGGAGATTCCCTTTGATGTGGAAAAATTCTACGCCGATGTGGAGTGCATTTATAAAGAAAAGGGTAAGGTCATCATTGCCGCGTCCGAGGGTATCCACGACAAGGACGGCAAGTTCATCTCCGAGTATGCCGGCGAGGCTTCCAAGGATGCTTTTGGCCACACCCAGATGGGCGGACTTGCACAGGTCCTGGAAAGCATGCTGAAAAGCCGCATCGACTGCAAGAGCCGTGCCATTGAGCTAAGTCTGATGCAGCGCTGCGGCGCTCACTGCGCCTCCCAGACGGACATTGATGAGGCAATCGCTGTGGGCAGAGCCGCTGTGGAAGCCGCCACCTCCGGAAAGAGCGGCTATATGGTGGCCATTAAGCGTCTGAGCAGTGCGCCCTACACCTGGGAGACGGAGCTTTTGCCGTTGGAAAAATGTGCGAATTTTGAAAAGAAGGTCCCAACAGAGTGGATCAACGCTGAGGGCAATGGCGTGACGCAGGCGTTTATTGACTATGCCCTGCCCCTGATTCAGGGGGAAACAAAGATGGAGAAGGTCAACAGTCTGCCCCGGTTTGCAAAGCTGAAAAAGGTTTTGGCGAAGTAACAAATACAAACCACTCCCCCGCTGTACGA
>CABSAB010000260.1 GCA_902475515.1 uncultured Eubacteriales bacterium
CTTGATGGAGTTCTTCTGCACCACCACCGAAAGAGGCAGCAATATCACCTTGCTCAGCAGCGTGAACAGCAGAATCGCAATGCCGTAGCTGCCCACCAGCCGGTAGCACAGCCACATGATCCATCCCAGGGGCGTGCCGATGTAGGTATTGATGAATGACATCCGCTTTAATCCTCGCTTTTTTCAGAATTCTCAGCCTCCCGGCTGTCCGCTTCCTCCCAGCCCTTGGGATGGGCATTGAAGATATCGTCCAGCACATAGCCTGTCCGGGGCTCGATCTCGGGCAGGTCCGTGCCAAAGGCCGTGTTCAGAACCTTTCTGGCGGCATTGATGCAGGTGTCGCCCGCAATATCCACCGTCTTTTCGGGAGTATAGGCACAGCACAGGGCGCTCTGCATCACCGGGGTCTCCTTTACCGCGTCGAACCTGGGCCCGCCGAACTGCTCCACCATGTGGAGGGGCACCCGGGCTCCGTGGTCGGACTGGAGGAGGATCACCGCCTCCGGGTCCTCCCGCTGAATGTTGTCCACGGCCTCCAGAATGATCTCGTTCAGGCACTGGAGCTGCTCGGGGTACTGGGTCTCCTTCTTCCAGTTCCACTGGTCCGCCGTGGGATTCTCGCTGCCGTCCAGCCGCAGCACAAAGGGCGCGTGGGGACACTGGATATAGCTCACCGTCAGGGTGGGGCCGCTTTTTGCATAGTCAGAACTCTTTAAGAGAACGCCCAGGGCGTTCTCAAGGGGACCACGGTAGTGGTCCCGGTAATTTTCGAACAGCCACAGGTTGATATGGTCCTTGATGACGGGAAGCTTGCAGTAGATGCTGTTTTTGAACAGGTATTCTGAAATATTGTCCTCGGTCTGGCCCTGGGTCAGCTCATTTACCGTCCGGTCCCGCAGATAGGCCCGGTGGTTGATGAGGTTGATCTCATAGCCGTTCTTCCGAAAGATTTGGAACAGCAGGGGATTTTTTAGGAAATCCCGCCGGACCTTCTCCGGCATGTGGTCGTCTGCCACATAGTCAAGGTTCAGCATATTCGGGATCAGGGTGTCCGTCCAGCAGGATTCGGTGTTGTACGAATCCCGGGACACGGAAAAGCCCCGCTCCGTAAGCGCCGTGTAAAAGGCGCTGTTGTCAAAGCCGAAGTAGGTCTCGAGATTTTCGTCCCCGCCGTACTCGTCGAAGATTAAATAGTAGACGTTCCGCTTTTCGCCGGACAAGGTGACATCCACGCTCTGGGCCTGGCGCTCCGCCTCCTTCTGCATGGACGCCGTCATAAAGAGCTTCGGCGCCGCGTTAATGAGGCTCATGACGCAAAGGGCCCCGAAGGTCAGCGCCACGATGACGCAGCCCGCCGTCATATTGGGCTTTTTCCGGAGCAGCAGCACCAGCAGAGCCAGCAGCACAGCGCCGGCGGCCAGCAGAAACAGCTTGTCCTGGAACCAGGGGAGCTTCCCCTTGATGGCGTCTGTTATCATGGTGAAATTGATGACCGCCAGCATGGCAAGGCTCGTGAAAAACGCCGCCCGGCTCACATTCCGAAAAATTGCGCCGCAAATCAGCAGCCCCGCCGCCGCCGTTCCGAGAAACAGCAGGAAAAACGGCAGCATATCCACGGCGCTCGCCTCTCCCGCGTTCTGGCAGAACATAAACACGCAGGGATACAAGCACGTCAGCACCACCGCCAGCAGCCCGGCGGTCCAGCTTCGCAATTTATGATCCTTCATGGCTCTAGTCCTCATCCGGCGGGGGCGGCATATACTCATCGGGAATGGTGTAATCCTCCGGCACCGGCAGGGTCCCAAGGCTCAGGCCAAAGGTCCGATCCAGGGTCTTTCTGGCGGCGTTGATGCAGGTGTCGCCCTCGATATCCACGGCACCCTCCGGCAGATACACGCAGTTCAAAACGCTCTCCATGTAGGGGATCTCCACCGTTGTGTCAAACCAGGGTTCCCCAAACTGTTCCACCAGATGGCCGGGGATCCTGGCCCCGTGGTCCGCCTGGAGGAGGATCACCGCATTCGGGTCGTTTTTCTGTATGTTGTCCACGGCCTCCAAAATGGCCTGGTTGGTATAGTCGAGCTTTGCAAAGTATAGCGCCGGCTTTTCCCAGTTATAGTAGTCTTCCGGGGCCGTAGCCTTTCCCCAGACGTCAAACAGGAACGGCGCGTGGGGCGCGATCATGTAGCACACGGTCAGGGTGGGGCCGTCCGCCGCCCGGAAGCAGTTTACCATGGCCTCCCGGGTATCCTCCAGCGCCCGCAGATATCCGTCCTCCCCCCGGTGGAGCACATGCTCCTCAATGACCCATTTGAGCTTTGGGATCAGGCAGAAGATGCTGTTTTCATAGAGATAGACCGAAATGGTCTCCTCGGACTGGTCCCGGGTGAGGACATTGCAGCCCGTTTCATTTAAAAATCCGTTGTGATTCACCAGGTTCACCCGGTAGCCGTTCTCCCGGAACATCCGGTACAGGGCCGGGTCCTCCAGCCACTCCAGGCGGCTGTTGATGGGGACCTCGTCGCTTGTTACATAGTCGAGGTTCAGCATATTGGGGATCAGGGTCACCGTCCAGGGGGACTCGGTGTTTTTGCTGGTGCGGGAGACCGAAAAGCCCCGCTCCTCCAGGGCCTTCAGGAACCCCTCGTTATCCTCCCCATAAAAGTGCTGGAGATTTCCATGGCGGCGCCCACGCTCATCGCCGCGGTATTCGTCAAATATCATATAGTATACGTTCCGCTTTTCGCCGAAAAACTGCCAGCCTTCCTCCGTCAGGGGGACCTCCTCCCGGTGGTTCCTGGCCGCGGCGATGAGCGTGGGCGCCGCCATGGCGCCCTGGATCACCACCTGAACGCCGAAAACCAGGAGAAACAGGCCGCACACGGCGGTCATGTTGGGCTTCTTTTTGAGAAACACCCAAAAAAGCACCGCCAGCACCACCAGCACCGCGATCAGAAATATCTTGTCCCGAAACCCGGGGAACACGCCTTTAATGCCGTTGCAGACCATGGTGAAGTTGATGACCACCAGCATGGCAAGGTCTGTAAGCACCGCCGCCCGGGCGATATTTCGCAGAAAAATATCCGCCAGCAGAAAAATCACCGCCGCTGTCAGCAGAAAGATGCCACAAAAGGGCAGCATGTCCGCTGCCCGGGCCTCGCCGGCATTCTGGAAAAACAAAAAGGCGCAGGGGTAGACGCACACCAGCAGGATCGAAAGCAGCGGCAGTCCGATCTTCTTCAGCTTCTCCATTCCGGCGGCACCCCATTTCAAAGGGCCTTCCTCGCACAGGCGAGAAAAGCCCATATCGTTATCCTGTATATTTTATCATATTTAGCCCATATTGCAACCTGTATTTTCACGAAATCTACACGATTCCGCCCCGCCGGAACGCCAAAAGGGCGCGCCGCAGCGCGCCCCATATTCAAACGCTTTTCCCGCTGCGCTTCGCGCTATCCCAGGACCGCACCCAGGCCCAGGCATACCAAGCACAAAACCGTCAGCGCCAGCAGCAGCTTCCAGATATATTTGATCCACGTTCCGTAGCTCACATGGCCGATGGCCAGGGCGCCCATCACCACCGCCGAGGTGGGGGGGGGGCGTGGGCTTTGTGC
>CABSAB010000261.1 GCA_902475515.1 uncultured Eubacteriales bacterium
CTGGGGCTTCGGCTTGGGGTCGGGATACTTGCGCTCGTAAGGCCCGGCGGTCCCGCGCCCGGAGGCCCCGGCCCTGGCGGACCGGGCGGTCCCGGCGGCGAGGATGCCCCGCCCTTTGATCCCGACGCCCGCAGCGACGTATTTGACATGGAGGGCGACTACAAGCGCCTGACCAGCGACATCACCATGCTCACCACTCTGGCTTTCCCGGATTTCCGGGGCGGCTGCGATCAGGCAAACGTCCTGATGGAGCAGTGCCGCAAGGTGGCGTCCCCGGCATATATCGCACAGCGGGTGCACAGAGAACTTTGATTCCTTAACAGACGGCGCCCGGCAGCCAACAAAAGGTGCTGCCGGGCGCTTGATTCTTTTTGCGCGGCTTTGTATAATAGAAGCAGCAGAGCATAAAACCCTGCAAGATCGGAGGGAGCCAAATGAAGTACAATATCATCACCATCAACCGGGAGTTCGAATCCCGGGGCAGCGAGATCGGCCAGGAGGTGGCCAGACGGCTGCACATCCCCTATGTGGACAAGTTCCTCATCACCGAATCCGCCATCAAGGGCGGGTTTGACGTGCGGGAGATCGAGGCCACCGACGAGAAGCTGGCC
The DNA here is from genome assembly GCA_902475515.1 of uncultured Eubacteriales bacterium. Classification (GTDB taxonomy): domain Bacteria; phylum Bacillota; class Clostridia; order Oscillospirales; family Oscillospiraceae; genus HGM13006. Next base: position 612 of record CABSAB010000261.1, read on the forward strand.
TCCCGGTTTGAGTATTCCCAGGCCCAGGCGGGGCATTTCTACACCACCAGCGACTCGCCCCTGCCCACAAATGCCCAGGTGGCGGAGGTGCAGTTTCAGCTCATCCGGGAGCTTGCGGAGAAAGGCCCCTGCCTGATTGTGGGCCGCTGCGCCAACTATCTCCTCCGGGACCGGGCGGATGTGCTGGACGTCTTTGTTCACGCGGGCCGCGATTACCGGGTCAAGCGCACCATGGAGACCTTCAACCTCTCTGAGCGCGCGGCCGTTCGCCTGCTCAAGCGCACCGACAAGGCCCGGAAAGCCTACTATAAGAACTACACCGGTATGGACTGGAACGACCCCAACGCCTACCACCTGGTCATGAACAGCGACAAGATGGATATGGAGACCTGCGTGGGATTGATCTGCGATCTGTATAACGGCATATGAGTAAAACGCCCCGGACGGTCGTCCGGGGCGTTTATGATATGTATGCCCGGCGGCACACATGAAATATTGTTTTGCTCATGCTGGCGTCCCGGCTTTGCCGGGACGGATTTACATATCACGGGATATAAAGTGATGGGTCTCACCATCGTTTTCTAAAATATAGGGAATCAACTCCAGCGGATACACCTTTAAGCCGTTTCGCAGTTCGTCCAGGGGTACCCAGCAAAAGTCCAGGTCCGTCCGCACATTGTCCAGCATATCATAGCCGTGGATTGTGCCCTCCAGCGGGATCGTCGGCGCACCGGCCAACTGCACCTGATAATAGAGACAGATTTGATGGCAGGGCTTTTCTCCCCAGGGAAAGTAGACCTCGCCTACAGCAATGAGTCTGCCGACGTCAATGGATGCATGCAGCTCCTCTTGAAATTCCCGTTTCAGCGTTTCCGCAGTCGTCTCCATCGCGGACACATGGCCGCCGATGATCGCATAGTCGTCGTTTTTCGGTTTTTGCAGCAGAATCTTATCTGCGTGGATCAATATCCCACCCACCCGATACGAAAACACAAAATCCTCTGTTTGAAACAGAATATCCCGTTTCATCCAATCGCCCTCCTAAACAGAGAATGTCCCGGCTTTGCCGGGACATTTTTAGATCGTGCCACTGGCACCCCACAATATGCCGGAGACATATTTCATCTTCGGCGCCGCCGAATATTTCATGCCGCACAGCGGCATTTCACCTGTGCCCACGGCGCAAATTTCATTGCCAAAATCCCTTATTCCTCACAATGGCTCAAAAGCGCCGTAAAGTCGGGGCAGTCCATCTTAAAGCAGTGCCGGTAAAAGCTCTGGGCCTTTTGCAGCATGTCCTTGGCCCAGGCCACATCCTTGGGTACGCCGTCGCCCCGGATGAGCTGCCGGGCAGACACGTTCACCGACTGGACGAACAGGGCGTACACCCCCTGCATATAGTCCTGGAAGCCCTCGCCGCATTTGCTGCTGTGGTAGAATTCCAGCAGATCCATGGTGGTGAGCATACATTTGGTGCTCCACTTCAGCGCCGTGAGGCGGTCCACGTCAAAGCCGTGGCCGTCGTAGGCCTCTTTTCCCTTATAATAGGCGCAGGCCAGGTTGAACATGGCCTTCCAGGAGCCGGCCCCGGCGGCTTTTTGCAGCAGCGGGAAATACTGCTCGTAGTCCAGCATCCCAAACTCCGGGGTGCGGTGGACCTCCGCCAGCATATGGGCTCCGTCGGGGTTCCCCTGGTCGGCTGCCTGCCGGAAGAGGTTCACAGCCTGCTGAGGGTCCTTTTTCAGCCCGTCCAGACCAAACAGATAGCGCTCCCCCAGCTCCTGCTGGGCCGCGGGATTGCCCGCCTCCGCCTCCGGGCGCAGGTCTGAAAGGTCCATGGTGGTGTAGCTCTCGTAGGTCTTTCCGGCGGTGCGCAGGTTGGATTCGCTGCGCTGCCAGGATAAATACCGCTCAAAATACTCTTTTGCAGAAATCATATGGTTCCTCCTGATGGGGCTCTTTCTGTGTTGCTTTGATTATAACACATCCGCCGCGGTTTTTGTAGTATTTTACGCCGCACCTGCCACATGGACCACCACAAACTCGCTGTGCTTGCCCGTCCGGAAGGGATAGCCCCACCCGGCAATGCCGGAGGATACCACCAGTCCCATGGTCCCGTAGGTCTTTTGCCCGTAATTGAAGGTGCCGTGGTCAAAGAGCGTTGTGATCAGCCCCACCGGGAATATCTGCCCCGCATGGGTGTGGCCCGAGAGCATCAGATCAAAGCCCGCCGCCGCATTTTCTTCCATCTCCCGGGGCTGATGATCCGCCAGGATGTGATAGCTCTGCGGATCGGCCGCCTGGATCAGCCCCTGAGCCGGGGTCCGGGGAAACCCGCTCATGGCCGCGTCGGACCGGTCCCGCCGTCCTGAGAGGCTCAGGTCCGGGGCCAGCTGCACCGTCTCATCCTCTAAAATCTCCACGCCGGAATCCAGGACTGCCTGGGCCAGCTCCTGGGGCGTAAAATCACAGCCGGTGTAGTATCGTCCCTTGTCGTGATTTCCGTAGACGTAGTAAGTACCAAAGGTGCTGGGGATCTCCCCCAGCGCCCGGAATGCCGCCCGGACCTGCTTCAGGGTGGAAGCTTCGTCCACGATATCCCCGCCCAGCACCACCACATCCGGCTGCTGCTGCGCCATCTCGCCGCAGTAGGCACGGAGCCGGGCTTCGTCCATAGTCGTGTCAAAGTGCAGATCCGACACAAACAGCACCGTATACCCCTCCGGGCGGATAGCCTTTTGCGTGGTGACGGTATACTCCGTCATCACCACATGGCCCATATTGAAGTAGGCATAGCCTAAGACCGCCAGGGTCAGGGCAAGGGCCACAGCCCCGCTGCGGCAGCCGACATCCCAGAACCCTTTCAGCGGGCGGCCCGCTTTTTTTAAGCCCCACCGCACCAGATCCACCGCCAGCGACAGGGCGGCAAAGTGCAGCACCACCATAGCCCAGAGACCAAACAGGTTCCGCGCGGGAAGGGCCAGAGCCACCGCCAGCACTC
>CABSAB010000262.1 GCA_902475515.1 uncultured Eubacteriales bacterium
TTATCGCCCTGCCCACCGCCGTCCACATCCGTGTCCACAATGTGGAAGAACTGGTCGGGATCGGGCTGCATGTGGGCTCTCTTATATTTCGGGTTCCGGGAACCCTTTACGTCAGTCTGCGCGCAGTTGCAGATCAGGTCCTTCTCCTGGCAGTACTTGATGTACTTCTGGAGACGCTGATGGTACTCGGTGCCGCAGGCCTGGTCGCAGTCATAGGTGACGGAAAACAGGGCGTTGAGGGCATCGGAGCCCATGCAGCGCTGCATGCAGCCGCCTACGCGGTGGCAGATGAGCCGGGTCATGAGCTGCTTCTTCAGCAGGTCCTCCACAGACTGGTTGATATGGGTGCAGCGGTTGTGTACGGAGCCGTCAGCGTCCTTGACCACGCAGACATCTGCGTACTCGGGATCATTGGCGGTGTCGTAGCACTGCTTCATGACATAGGTGCCGCCGACGATCCAGTCGGCAAGGTCACGGCCTTCGCCCTGGACGCCGTTGGAACGGTCCACTTTCTTGCCGTTCAGATAGACGTTGGGCTTCATTGCGAGAAGACGAGCCTTGTACTGTTCATAAGTTCCAATTGCCATTTAGGTATACCTCCAAAACATTTTTCATTGGGGAATCCCCGTAGTTTATGCAAAGCGGCGGAATAGGAGAACAATTCCGGCGGCTTTGGCTGAAACTTTGGTCCATACGGACCGTCATACATACCAGGGGAAGTATACATGACACTCCGCATGGGGGCAACCGGTATTTCCTGCCGGCAGGACGGAACGGTCCGTCCCGCCGGGGAAATATCCTATGTTGTTAAAATTTAGTTGATGGTCATGCCGCCGTCCACAGGGATCAGCACACCGGTGATGTAAGCCGCGGCGGGAGATGCCAGGAACGCTGCCACAGTGGCCATCTCCACAGGCATGGCATAGCGGCGCAGGGAGATCATCTTCTTGACGGCGTTGGCATTGGCCGCGTTGGCCATCTGGTCCTTGGTCATGTCGGTGAGGACATAGCCGGGGGCGATGGCGTTGCAGGTGATGCCGTAGCGGGCCAGCTCATTGGCCATGATCCGGGTCAGGTGGGTCACAGCGGCCTTGGCAGAGCCGTAAACCGAATCGCCCCGGGGGCTCTTGATGCCGGCGGCAGAGGACATGTTGATGATCCGGTAGGGGTCCACGCCCTCGGGACGGCCCTGGGCCTTCATCTGAAGGGCCACCAGCTGGCTCATGAAGTACACGGCCTTCAGGTCGGCGTTCATGATGTTGTCGTAAAACGCCTCGTCCATATCCAGCATGTTCTTGGGGGTGCCGCCCACGCCGGCGTTGTTCACGAGAATGTCGATGCGACCCAGCTTCTCCACAGTGGTCTTTACCAGATTTTCGCGGGAAGCGGGATCATCCACAGAGGTGGCCACGCCGATGGCCTTGCCGCCCTCGGCAGCGATCTCGGCGGCGACCTTGTCGCAGGCCTCCTGCTTGCGGCCGGTGATGACCACAGCGGCACCGTTCTGAGCCATCAGCTTCGCGATGGCGTTGCCGATGCCCCGGGTGGAGCCGGTGATGATTGCGACCTTACCGGAAAGATCATACATACTCATATCCATTTGAAAACAATCCTCCATACAATAAATATTGAATCAGATAAAACAGGCAAGCAACTGTGCCCGATGCTTATATTATAGTGTATCATCTCGCATTTCGCAATATGGCATGGTGACTTTTTTCTGTAAATTTCTGAGGAGTGCGCCGGGGAGGGGGTATGACGCGATCTCCCGTGCTTCCTGCGATATTCTAGCATAGCATTCGACGAATTTCAACTAGAATCCGGCGGGAAATCTGGCAGGTTTTTGGCGAAAGAAAGGGGAAATTTATGACATGTGCATAAACATCGGCGGTTTTTTGCGTAAAAATTTCAAAAAAAACAAAATATGAACTTGAAAAAGCGTGCCGCCTGTGCTAAACTCTAATCATTGGATGGCACGAAACAAACCAAATATTATGACTTGGAGGGTTCCGTATGTTAGACATGAATAACCTGCGGAAGGAAAAGCACGAGGGTATCTGCAAGATTCTTGACTATATCCTCGTGGTGGTCCTGGCAGTGTTCTTCATTCTCTCTTTGTTCCCGTACTTCTCTGTCGAGGCGAAGGGCGAGGTCACTTCCAGGGGCTTTTCGACGGAGGTCAAGGAAGCTGATTCCTGGTCTCTGCTGAGCTACTGTGGCTTCCCCTATAACCACAGCTCCGTGGAGGAGTGGCAGGAAGACATGTACAAGGAGAACAAGAAAATCATCAAGGACAATGAGGAAAATGGCTACAGCGGTTTCTTCAAAGAGAAGCTGGGAGTCCTGGGTGTTCAGATGAAAAACGAGGACGGCGAGAAGAATCCCTATGAGAAGCTTCCCGTTCCCGGCATCACCACCAAGACCGTTTCCATCAAGCAGGTGGGTGCGATCCTCTTCCTGGATGTGTTTGCCATTATCGGCATCCTGCTGCTCCTGCTGAAGAAGGGAACTGGCCGTGCCGTTCTGAATGTCTTCTGGGGCATCATTGGCGTGTTGTGTTTCCGGTTCAACTATCTGCTGAACATGGGGACCAACTGGGTCCGCCCCGTCATGCTGGCTCTGACGATCGCCGTTCTGGTGGTCGCCCTTGTGGACAGCGTGCTGTATATCATCGACGGCCGCTCCAGAGCTGCTTACCTGAGATCGGTCAGCGCTGCCTACGCTTGATCGCCGTCTCAAAATCTGCAACGAAACACCCTGCGTCTTGCCTGACGCAGGGTGTTTTTATATGGTCCTTTAAAATACGGGGAAGGGGTATGGATATGCGGCCGCCTGGGAATACTTTTTCCGGGAGGGATTTTTATGCAGATCTCAGATGTGATGACCACGCGGGTGATCTCCGTGCGGCAAAGCGAGACGGCAGAGGTGGCGGCGCGGCTGCTGAGCCGGAACAACATCGGCGCCATGCCTGTGTGCGACGACAGTGGTGCGGTCGTGGGTATGGTGACGGACCGGGACCTGGTGACCCGGTGCATGGCCGCAGGTCTGCGGCCCCAGGAGACGCCGGTGGCCCAGGTGATGACCAGCGGACCGGTAACGGTGCAGGCGGAGGAGTCTGCCGGTGCGGTCTCGGCCATCATGGGCAGCAGCCAGGTGCGGCGTGTGCCGGTGCTTCGGGACGGCGCGCTGGCGGGGATCGTGTCCCTGGCAGACCTGGCCAGAAGCAGGGAAGGGCGCACGGAGCGGACGCTGGAGGAGATCAGCTCCAACGTGAGCCGGAGATAAGGAAGAAGCAGCGGGCCAAACGCCCGCTGCTTCTGTGTGTTCTTGATTTTTGCTGTCAAACGGTGGCCTCCCGCAGCTTGCGGCACTGGTGAACCATCATCCCCAAGGCCACGGCGGAGGAGACGACATCCGCCACGGGGAGAGAATAGAGCACACCGTTCTGGCCGAAGATGTTGCCCAGGATCAGGACCATGGGGATCAGACAGAGGATCTGCCGGGAGAGGCTGATGAACACGGCCTTTTTGGGCTGGCCGATGGACTGGAAGAAGCCGGAGCCCACGTTGCCGAAAGGCACCAGAGGCAGCAGCAGGTTGTACACCCGC
>CABSAB010000263.1 GCA_902475515.1 uncultured Eubacteriales bacterium
ACACACGGACCACCATGTTCACACCGGGGCTCATCTCGTCGCCGTTTTCTCTGGAGAAGCGCTTGACGTCCACCACGATGCCGCTTTCGCCATGGGGCACCTTCAAAGAGGTGTCCCGGACCTCTCTGGCTTTCTCGCCAAAGATGGCACGGAGCAGGCGCTCCTCGGCAGTGAGCTCCGTCTCGCCCTTGGGGGTGACCTTACCCACCAGGTAGTTTCGTCCAGGTCCTTCAGGGTATCGTCGCCCACATTGGGAATATCTCTTGTGATCTCCTCGGGGCCCAGCTTGGTGTCCCGGGCCTCGGTCTCGTGCTCCTCGATGTGGATGGAGGTAAATACGTCCTCCCGCACCAGGCGCTCGTTGAGGAGAATAGCGTCCTCGTAGTTGTAGCCTTCCCAGCTCATGAAGCCGATGAGCACGTTCTTGCCCAGGGAGATCTCGCCGTTGGAGCAGGAGGGGCCGTCGGCGATGACTTCGCCCTTCTTGATCCGGTCGCCGGCATTGACGTTGGGCCGCTGATTGACGCAGGTGCCCTGGTTGCTGCGGGCGAATTTGGTGAGCTCGTAATTGGCGGTCTCGCCGTTGTCATAGCGCACGGCGATATCCGTGGCGCTGACCTTGGTCACAACACCGTCATCCTCCGCCACCACGCAGACCTCGGAATCCACGGCGGACTGATGCTCGATGCCCGTTGCAACAATGGGGGCCTCGGTAACCATCAGCGGCACCGCCTGGCGCTGCATGTTAGCACCCATGAGGGCACGGTTTGCGTCGTCGTTCTCCAGGAACGGGATAAAGGACGTTGCCACAGACACCATCATCTTGGGGGAAACGTCCATATAATCGATCATGTGATTATCGACCTCGATGATATCCTCCCGGTAGCGGCAGGTCACACGGTCATTGATAAAGTGGCCTTCCTCATCCAGAGGCTCCGTGGCCTGGCAGATATAGGCGTCGTTTTCCAGGTCGGCGGTGAGGTACAGCACGTCCTTGGTAACAACATGGTTCTCCTTGTCCACCCGGCGATAGGGGGCGGTCAGGAAGCCGTACTCGTTGACCTCCGCATAGGAAGCCAGGTACGAGATCAGGCCGATGTTGGGGCCTTCAGGGCTCTCGATGGGGCAGAGCCTGCCATAGTGGCTGTAATGCACGTCTCGCACATCGAAGGATGCACGCTCCCGGCTCAGGCCGCCAGGACCCAGGGCGGAGATACGGCGCTTGTGCGTCAGCTCTGCCAAGGGGTTATTCTGATCCATGAACTGGCTAAGTGGCGAGGAGCCGAAGAACTCCTTGATCACCGCCGTCACAGGCCGGATGTTGATCAGAGACTGGGGGGTGACCAGGTCCAAATCCTGGGTGGTCATGCGCTCCCGGACCACACGCTCCAGGCGGCTAAAGCCCACCCGGAACTGGTTCTGCAGCAGCTCGCCCACGCAGCGCAGGCGCCGGTTGCCGAGATGGTCGATATCATCGGTGGTGCCGATGCCGCAGGCCAGGGTCAGCAGATAGTTGATGGAAGCCAGGATGTCTGCCCGGGTGATGTGCTTGGGCACCAGGTCCAAGGCGCGCTCCCGGCAGGCTTCCTTCAGGTCGTCGCCGGAGTGGTTTTCCAGCAGGTCCCGCAGCACGCGGAAATCCACCCACTCCTGGATACCGACTTCCTTGGGATCGAAGTCCACAAAGTTTGCCATATCCACCATGTGGTTGGAGAAGATCTTTACTTCCCGATCCTCCACCGTCACCGTGGCCTCATTGACGCCGCGGGCCTGAATGGCCTGGGCTTGCTCCTTGGAGATCACATCGCCGGGCATGGCCAGGATCTCGCCGGTGAGGGGGTCGGCAATGGGCTGCGCCAGCTTTCTTCCCGCAAGGCGGGCGGCCAGCTGCAGCTTCTTGGTGAACTTATAGCGGCCCACACGGCTCACATCGTAGCGGCGGGCGTCAAAGAACAGCGTCTCCAGATAGCTCTCGGCATTCTCCACCGTGGGAGGCTCGCCGGGGCGGAGCTTCTTATAGATCTCCAGCAGGCTCTCGTCCTTGGTCTTGCTGGGGTCCTTCTCCAGCGTGGCCTTGAGATAGGGGTCCTCGCCGAACATCTCCAACATCTGGCCCTCGGTCTCCACGCCCATGGCGCGGATGAGGCTGGTGATGGGAAGCTTGCGGTTCTTATCGATGCGCACATAGAAGATGTGGCTCAGGTCCGTCTCATACTCCAGCCAAGCGCCCCGGTAGGGGATCACGGTGGCGGAATAGGTGTGGTTGTCAGCCTTGTCCACGGTATCGCCGTAGTACATACCGGGGCTGCGGACGATCTGGGAGACGATGACACGCTCCGCGCCGTTGATGATGAAGGTGCCGCCCTGGGTCATCAGGGGGAAATCTCCCATGAAGATCTCCTGCTCCTTGATCTCGCCGGTCTCCTTGTTCAGGAGGCGCACCCGGACCTTGATGGGCTTTGCATAGGTGGCATCCCGCTCCCGGCACTCCTCCACGGTGTACTTGGGCGGCTCGTTCATGGAAAAGTCCAGGAAGCTCAGCTCCAGATTATCGGTATAATCCGTAATCGTACCCACATCCTTAAACACTTCCTGCAATCCTGTTTTCAGGAAGTTGTCATAGGAATCCTTCTGGATGCGGAGCATATTGGGCATCTTGAGAATCTCATCGTGCTTCTGATAGGACTTTCTCAGGGTCTTGCCGTAATATACGTCTTTTACCATCGCCATTTTCGCATCACACGACCTTTCTTGCCCGGCAGTGCCGGGAAAATCACCGCGGTCCAAATTTGATACGCACGGTAAAGTTGTCACTTTTTCGATATGCCTATTGATTCTTTCGGCTGTCCTGTGGTAAAATACAGGCAGTTCAAAGTGGATTCTTGTGGGAATCCGCAATAGGGCATATTAGGTGAATATTTTACCAGATACCGCAGGGCTTGTCAAGGGTTTTGTACAGCCGGGCGGTGTTTTTTTCTGCATAAAAGCAGGGCGGAGGAACGATGTTGGTTCCTCCGCCCTTATTTTCTTTAAGCTTTTGCTCCATTTTGCAGGTTGATCTGCTCTCCGTGGATCAGCTGATAGCGGATCAGCGCCGTGCCGTCCAAATCCTCCCGCCGCATGTCCACCGCCGTGATCTGATGATTGTCGTAGGTCGTGTAATAAAAAATGCCCTTGTCCGCATTGCAGCAGCAAGTGTAGAGCGTGATCTCACAGGCACCACCCCCCACATCGCAGCAACCCCGCTGCTGGTCCACAGACCCCAAAATGTGAAAGAACTGGCTGACGCTCTCCCCTTCTGACTCCCCGGAGATCGAGTTCATCTTCACAAAAGCCACTCTCACAAACCGGGACTGGGAGGACAGGTCGCCTGGCAGCCCCAGCGCCCCCATCCCGCGGCTGTAAGCTTCCAGCGGCAGCTGATTCGAAAAGCGATTCTCGGGCGCTTTGGGGGATAAATTCATAAAGTTATTCAAGTGGAACATCTGCCGGTCAAAGGTCGGGTTGTTCGTCAGAACCCCCACGGGATTGTCGTAGATTTTCAGTCCCTCCCGGACGGATTCCACCGTGATCGCTTCCTCCCGGTCCGCAAGGATCCA
>CABSAB010000264.1 GCA_902475515.1 uncultured Eubacteriales bacterium
AGGAACCCCTATGAAAAAATTCAAATAATGTTGCCATTTTGTTGCCACAGAGGGCTTTCAAACGGCGAAAAGCCTTTATTCACGGGCTTTCCTATGGGTGTGAAATCATTCCCACTCCACCGTCGCCGGCGGCTTCGACGTGATATCATACACGATCCGGTTGATCCCCTTCACCTCGTTCACGATCCGCACCGACACCTTATCCAGCAGATCATAGGGAATTCTTGCCCAGTCCGCCGTCATAAAGTCCGAGGTGGTCACACCACGCAGGGCCAGGGTATAATCATATGTCCGTCCGTCACCCATGACGCCCACGGACCGCATATTGGTCAGCACCGCAAAATACTGGCTGATCCTCGTATCCCAGCCGGCCTTCGCAACCTCCTCCCGGAAAATCGCATCTGCCTCCCGCAGAGTGTCCGCTTTTTCCTTGGTGATGTCGCCAATAATGCGGATGGCCAGTCCCGGCCCCGGGAAGGGCTGCCGCTGGACCAGATAATCTGGAAGCCCCAGCTCCCGGCCCAGGGCCCGGACCTCATCCTTAAACAGCATCCGCAGAGGCTCGAGGATCTCCTTGAAATCCACATAGTCCGGCAGGCCGCCCACATTGTGGTGGCTCTTGATGACCGCCGCATCCCCGGCACCGGATTCGATGACATCTGGATAGATGGTGCCCTGGACCAGATAGTCCACAGACCCGATCTTCTTGCCTTCTTCCTCAAATACCCGGATGAACTCCTCGCCGATGATCTTCCGCTTCTCCTCCGGCTCCGTAACACCCGCCAAACGGGACAAAAACCGCTGCCCGGCATCCACCCGGATCAGATTGATGTTCCATTTGGAAAATGCCGCTTCCACCTCGTCGCCCTCGTCCTTCCGCATGAGGCCGTGGTCCACGAATACACAGGTGAGTTGACTGCCCACCGCCTCGGCAAACAGCGCCGCCGCCACGGAGGAATCCACTCCGCCGGACAGGGCCAGCAGGACCTTGCCATTTCCCACCTTCTCCCGAATCGACGCAATGGCGGTTTTGCAGTAGTCCTCCATGGTCCAGTCGCCCTTCGCGCCGCAGACCTCATAGAGGAAGTTCCGGATCATGGCAATGCCGTTTTCCGTGTGATTGACCTCCGGGTGATACTGCACCCCGTAAAAGCCCCGCGCTTCATCGCAGATGGCCACGTTGGGGCATGCATCGGAGTGGGCCACCAGTGTAAAGCCCTCGGGCACCTCCGCCATATAGTCCCCGTGGCTCATCCAGGAGATGCCCTCCTCCGGCAGTCCCCGGAACAGCTTGCAGCCCGTGTCATAATAGGTCCTGGTCTTGCCGTATTCCCGGGCCGTGTCCGCCTGGGCCGCTGTGACCCTGCCTCCCAGCGCCTGGGCCATGAGCTGGCACCCGTAGCAGATCCCCAGCACCGGCACGCCCAGCCGAAAGACCGCCGGGTCATAGTGGGGCGCGTTCTCCTCATAGACGCTCCCCGGTCCACCGGTGAAGATGAACCCAATGGGGTCCATTTGCTTCAATTCCGATAATGGCGTGGTGTAGGGCTTCACCTCACAGTACACATTGCACTCCCGCACCCGCCGGGCAATAAGCTGATTGTATTGTCCTCCAAAATCCAGAACGATCACCGTCTGATGCCGCATTTCTATCTGCTCCTTTCAAGGCAAACGCCGCAGAGCGCGCCCAACCCGGGACCCGCTCTGCGGCGATGAATTTACTTACCGATCCTTGTCACGTCCACAGCCTTCAGCTCACTGGCCCGTCCCATGATCCTGGCCTGGATCACCGCCCGGGCGGTATCGATGGCCGTGATCACAGGAATCGAGTGCTCCGTGGCCGCCCGGCGGATGGTGAAGCCGTCCTTGTTGTGCTTCCGGTCCTTGGCCGGGGTATTGATGACCATGTCGAACATGCCGATCTCGATCATATCCAGGATGGACGGACTTCCCTCCGCAATGCGGTTGACCTTCTGGCACTCCACACCGTGCTCCTTCAGGAAGGCGTAAGTCCCCGACGTGGCGTACAGGTGCATCCCCAGTTCCTCCATGCTTCTGGCAATGGGCAGGACCTCGGGCTTGTCCGCGTCCTTGATGGTGAGCAGCACCTTGCTGTCCTTCTTGGGGATCTCCATGCCCACGCCCTTAATGGCCTTTAGAAGCGCCTGGTTGAAATCCTGGTCAATGCCCAGCACCTCGCCGGTGGATTTCATCTCCGGCCCCAGGGAGGTATCCACATCCGTGAGCTTGCTGAACGAGAACACCGGCATCTTTACCGCGTAGTAGGGCGCCTCGGGATACAGCCCCGTGCCGTAGCCCAGATCCTTTAGCTTCTCGCCCAGCATCACCCGAGTGGCCAGCTCAATGATGGGCACCCCCGTGACCTTTGTGATATAGGGGATCGTCCGGGAGGACCGGGGATTCACCTCGATCACATAGACCTTGTCGTTGTAGATCACGAACTGGATGTTCACCAGCCCCACCACATGGAGGGCCGTGGCCAGCCTCCGGCTGTAGTCGGCAATGATCTCCTGATGCCGCCGCTCGATCTTCACCGGGGGATATACGGAAATGGAATCGCCGGAGTGGATGCCCGCCCGCTCGATGTGCTCCATGATGCCGGGGATGAGGATATCCTCCCCGTCGCAGACCGCATCCACCTCCAGTTCCCGGCCCATCAGGTACTTATCCACCAGAATGGGATGTTCCTGGGAGTACATGTTGATGATGGCCATGTAGTCTTCCATGTCCTTGTCGTTGTAGGCGATCTGCATGCCCTGGCCGCCCAATACATAGGAGGGCCGTACCAGCACCGGATAGCCGATCCGGTTTGCGATCTCCTTACCGTCCTCGGCGGTGAAGCAGGTGCCCGCTTCGGCCTTTTCGATCTCTGTGATTTTCAGTATCTCGTCGAACTTCTCCCGGTCCTCGGCAGCATCCACGCCCTCGGCGTCGGTGCCCAGGATGCGCACGCCCATGTTCGTCAGGTCCTGGGTCAGCTTGATGGCCGTCTGACCACCGAACTGCACCACAGCCCCCCAGGGCTTTTCCAGCTCCACGATGTTCTGCACATCCTCCGCCGTCAGCGGCTCAAAGTAGAGCTTGTCCGCCACGTCAAAGTCTGTGGAGACCGTCTCCGGGTTGTTGTTGACGATGATGGTGTAGCACCCCAGCTTCTTCAGGCTCCACACCGAGTGCACCGAGCAGAAGTCAAACTCGATGCCCTGACCGATGCGGATGGGACCGGAGCCCAGCACCAGCACCTTTTTCGGCACATCGGTGCCCTCCGCCTCATTCTCCTCGTCATATGTAGAATAATAGTAGGGCGTCGCCGCGTCAAACTCTGCTGCGCAGGTATCCACCATCTTGAAGGACGCGTGGATATCCCACTGATCGCGCAGGGCCTTGATGTCAAAATGCGTCTTGCCGCACAGCTGGCCAATGAACGCATCCGTAAAGCCCATGATCTTCGCGTCCCGCAGCAGCCCCGCATTCAGTTCCTCTCCGGCAATGCGCTGTTCCATATGCACAATGTCCAGGAACCGGTCCAGGAACCAGATATCCACCTTGGTGATCCGGTTGATCTCCTCCGGC